>NZ_BAAHAR010000029.1:0-107465 GCF_054777395.1 Nocardiopsis oceani | reverse complement strand
AAGGGCAACCAGGACCAGCTCCAGCGAGCCGTCATCGACCGCGTCCTTGACCTGACCGAGCAAGAGTGTGGACACCAGGTGCAAGAACGCGCCCATGGGCGCATCCACCGCTGGCGCACCTGGGCGGGGCCGGTACAGGATCTGGATTTGGATCTGCCTCACGCTGTGGCGGTGGCGTGCGTGCGTCGCGACGTGCTGGACCTGGCCGGGCAGGCGTACAGCAAACAGATCGCTTTGATGGTCAGCAGCCGTCCCATGGACGCCGCCGCTTTCCACCGCCGTACCCGCTCCCACTGGCACGTGGAGAACCTGGAACATCACGTGCGGGACGTGTGCTGGGCCGAGGACGCCCACCAGGCCTGGATCGGGGCCGGGCCGCAGACCTTCGCCACGCTGAAGAATCTAGCGATGAGTCTGCTGCGCTTGCACGGGCACCGTCAGATCACGCGGACCACGCAGTGGATCAGCCGGGATCGCTCTCGGGCGCTGCCGTTCATCCTCACCTGAAATCACTCAGAGTGACCAGTGCCCTGACTTTGAAATCGCCCTGCCCGCCGCAGGGCGGGTGCGGGGCGGGCCGGTGGCGCAAGACCGCACATGCGGAAGGAAACGGGACACCGTCGTCAGGACACCCAACCCAGGTTGTGGTGACACCGTCACGGACCTTTCGTACAGAAACGCACGGAATGCTGATGTTCGCTTAAGACATCAGCAACGGTGGACGGAATAAGCGGGGAACACAACGACCAGACAGAACGGACAAGTTCGCTCCCGGCCGTAGTTGAAAGCGGTCGCCAAGAGGCTCCTATACGATGTTCCACTCGTCCTGGTGGACCCTCGGGAAAAGCGCACGGCCAAAGCCGCCACACCTGGTCGACGGCTGGTCGAGGTGGACACGGCCGATTGCGCGACCCTCTCTGCATCGCACCGACCTAGGCCATCCAGGTTCCGGCGAAGTCAGGTCCGCAGGAAACCGATCGGGCGGGTCCCGTCACGGATCAAGGCACGGTTAGCCATGGAGGTCTTGTCGAACACGCTTTCTCTGAGCAGGCAGATCTCGGTGTTGAGCAGGGCGGCGACCAGGTGCCGCGGCCTGCCCTGCGGTTGTGTGGGCACCGCGAACGCGGTTCTGCCGTCGAGGGAGGTGTGCCACCATCCGTGGGCGACGGCGACGGCGACGGCGACCGCGCCCCTGGGCGGCCCGTGCCACCAGCACACGGTCGAGCAGGCCGGTGTCCCAGAGGGCGAACACTGGGCGAAACGTCACTCCATCAAAACCGGTACCTCCAGGGCGCGCTTGTCCCGCTCAGAGCGAATATCGATGTAGGAGCGCTTTGATCCGGTCAGCGTGCTGTTGCAGTATCGAGGGGGCCAGCTCTCGCATTTTGCCGTCGAATCGCACGGAAGGGCCAGCGACCGTTAGGGCCACAGGTCGTCCCGGCCCCTTCACGACCGGCACGCTGCAGGCCCAGACTCCCGCGTCGATCTCGCCCTCGCTCGTCGCATGTCCCAGTCGGCGCACGTCCGTGAGGTCCACATCGAATCCCGTGACCGCGTGATCCCGACTCAAGTCCTGTAGCGAGGCGAGCACCATCTTCCCCGACGCCCCGACCCCCAGAGGCGCGGTGTGCCCGCGCTGGAACGTGAAGCGCATCGGTCGATCCGTCTCCTTGACTTCGACACAGACCACGCCCTCACCGAAGTGCTGCATGAGCATCACGGTCTCGTCGAAGGCGTCCGCCGCTTCGGCGAGGACCGGCTTGGCTATCTCTGCCAATGTGTTCGACAGTTGCGCGGCACGGGCGAGCGACATCACCTTCGCCGTCGGATGGTAGGTGCCGCCCGTGCCTTCCTCGATCAGCTGCATCTCCTTCAGCAATGCGACATGGCGGTAGGTCGTCGGGATCGGAGCGTCCACGAGCTCAGCCAGCTCGGCAACCGTCGCTGCGGTTCTTCGCTCCGAGAACGAGAAGAGGATCTGCAGAACCTTGCGGGCGCTGCCGGATCCGGGCGTCTTCTTCTCCACCGCAGCGTGCTTGGACGACTGGCTCGCCATCTTGACCCCTCCGCACTAGGTGCTATCGTGGTTTCTCGCAGAACGACATCATACTATCACATAGTGATAATCAGGCCAACTGGATGAAGTGAGGCGCGATGAAAATCGATTCCTTCTGCCATATTCTCCCGCCGAGGTACGCTGAGCGTTTCTTTGCGATCAATGACAGCGAGCCACTGAAAAATCTCCAGCAACGCACGCGCAACATTCCTTCGCTGTTCGACCTCGATCTCCGCTTCCGACAGATGGACGAGTTCGGTGAGTATCGGCAGATCATCAACGTCGCCGCACCTCCGCTCGAGGATATGGGGGGCGCGGCCTTCAACGCGGAGATGGCACGGTTGGGCAATGAGGCGTTGGCCGAACTGGTCGCCGACCACCCCGACCGGTTCATCGGCTTCTGCGCGGCAGTCTCACTCGATGACCCGCAGCGTGCTATCGAGGAAGCTGAATACGCTTTCACGCAGCTCGATGCGGTGGGCGTGCAGGTGTACTCACATGTCAATGGAAAGCCGCTCGACTTGCCCGAGTTCGATGCATTCTGGGCTAAAGTCGCAGAGTACGACAAGATTGTCCAAGTGCACCCCAACCGGACATCGGCTTGGCCGGACTACCCCACTGAGGCTCGTTCGAAGTACGAGATCTGGTGGGCTCTCGGCTGGGAGTACGACCTCTCCGTGTTCTGTGCACGCATCGTCTTCTCCGGCGTCCTCGAGCGCTGGCCGAACCTGAAGTTCCTCATCCACCACGGCGGCGCCATGATCCCCCACTTCGCGGGACGCGTTGGTGAGGGCTGGGACCAGCTGGGTGCGCGCACACCTGAGGCCCAGAAGGAGGACGTCACGGCACCGTATCCACTCACGAAGCGTCCGCTTGACTACTTCAAGATGTTCTACATAGACACCGCGACGTTCGGTGCCGCGGACCCATTGTTCACGTCGATCAGGTTCTTCGGCGTGGACCGCACTCTGTTCGCCTCCGACAGTCCCTACGATCCCGAGAAGGGCCCGGGCTTCATCCGCTCGACGATCAGTGCGCTGGAGAGCTTCGAGACGCTCACCGACGACGACAAGACCGCGATCTATCAGGGCAATCCAGTCAAGCTCTTCGGACTGACCCAGGAGGCCGAAGTCCAATGATTCACGCCCAAAAACTCTCGGCGACCCAGGTGGTGATCGCGGGAGCGGGACCGGTCGGGCTCACCCTCGCGATCGCGCTGGGTCGGCAGGGAATCGGCGTGAGACTCTTCGACAAACGCCCCGGTTTCGGCAAGCTCCCGAAGATGGAGCGCTGCAATGCCCGCACGATGGAGAACTTCCGCCGTCTAGGCATCGAGGACGAGATTCGCAACGCAGGTCTCGACAACGACATGCCGATGGACGTCTTCATCTGCCTTGAGGACTTGAACCGGCCGCCCCTGGTCAGGCACGAGTACGACTCAGTGAACCAGCTCCGGGCCCAATACCAGTCCACTCGCGACGGGAGCACCGCCGCCGTCCCGTACCAGCTCATTTCCCAGTACACGCTCGAGCCCTTGTTGAGGGATTTCGCCCATCAGCATTCTAACGTGAGTATCGAGTTCGATCGTGAACTCGTCGACTTCTCTCAGTACGAGGGCGGTGTCACCGTCACGCTCGAAGATGCCCGGGGTGCTCGATACGAGATTTCAGCCGACTACCTTGTCGGCTGCGACGGCGGCTCCAGTACGGTGCGTGATCTGCTCGGATTCACGCTCGAAGGCGAGTCCTTGCTGGCGATGAAGCAGGCCTTGTTCTATTCTGAGGATCTGCTTGACCGAATCCCGATGGGGAAGGGCCGACATTACCATATCGCTGACGATAAGAACTCTTTTCTTATCGTGCAAGACGACAAGCGGCACTTCTCGCTGCACGCTACGGTCGCTACCGACCAGGAGATGATTCCGCTATTCGAGAAGATTATCGGGTTCCCCGTCGACTACGAGACGCTCTACATCGGCGGGTGGCAACAGCGCCTTATGCTCGCCGACCGGTTCCGCGATCGCCGTGTGTTCATCGCTGGCGACGCGGCGCACCTCGTCATCCCAACCGGCGGGCTCGGCATGAACACGGGTGCGGGTGACGCCATCGACTTGTCGTGGAAGCTCGCCGCAGTGCTCCAGGGCTGGGGCGGGCTCGGACTACTCGACTCCTACGAGGCGGAACGGCGCCCCACGGGACGCCGAAACATCTCAGCGTCTCGCCGTGCCGCACAGGGTCGCCGTGCCTGGAGGAACATGTGGCGCCCAGAAATCGCCGACACTACAGCGCGGGGCGCCGCGGCTCGTGCCGCTCTCATCGAGGTCGCCGAGCGAAAGCAACGCTGGAGCAACGATCTCTACGGGATCGAGCTCGGCTACCGTTACCAGACCTCGCCGGTGCTCGCCTACGACGTGCAGCCCGAGTCAGAGGACCAGGAACTCGACTTCGAATACAAGCCCTCGACTGAGGTTGGCTGTCGGCTGCCGAACATCTGGCTCGCGTCCGACCACTCGATCCAAGACGAGATCGGTTGGGAGTACGCACTCATCGACACCACACGCGCCGGGGTCTCCAGTGCTCCCCTCTCCGAGGAGTTCCTGCGAATCGGCGCGCCGTTCCGCGCGCTGCGCCCAGATACCGACCAAGCAGCCAAAGTGTACGGCGAATGCCTGCTTCTCGTACGGCCCGATCTGCACATCGTGTGGCGGGGAGAAACTCTGCCTGAAGACGTCGACCTGCTGGCGCAACTCGTCACCGGCCGTGCGGCGCAATTCCACGCCCGCTAACCCGGAGCTGTCATTCCCGTCATCGGGATCGACTGTGCGAGAGCGAGCTAAGCGGAGACTGGCTTCCGCTCCACCAGTACTTGGGAACACCGGATCTTCGAAGTTCATGGGTGTGGGCCTCCCGTCTACTCCGGCACGTGGTTGCACAGCGTGACCGAAGGCTTTGGTTGGCCCGGTTCCGGAAACCGAAGGCGTTGCGGGCCTCGAGCTTGATCAGGCGGTTGTTGCCTTCGGAGGCGGCGTTGGTGATACCGGTGGCCAGACAGGCCTCGATCGGCCTCGGACGTTCCCTTAACAGCCAACACAACCGTTATGCGCTGGCAGAGCACACTCGGCAAGCACACGAGAGCAATCGTCCGAAAACCTCACCCCCGGGGTCAGCGCCCCGCCCTTCTGGGACAGCCACAGGAACGGCAGGTGCGCGTCCGGGTGCTGGGCGCGCTGGCGCAGGTGGCGGTCCAGGGCCTTGGCGGTGGCGTGCGTGAACTTCACGTGGCGGCTCTTGTCGCCCTTGCCTGTGACTAAGGCCCGCCGCTTGTCCAGGGAAACGTCGCTGAGCTTGAGACCGGCCAGCTCGGCCAGGCGTATGCCGGTATCCCGCAGGAGCTGGATGATGGCGCTGTCGCGCAACCTGCAGGCGTCACCCCGCTTGGCCGCGCACCGGTCCTGCCTGTTCGGGGCATCTTCAGGATGCGGTCGACCTCGCCCTCCTCGAACACCGGAACCGGCTCGGCCACCACCTTGGGCGGCTTGACCTTGCGCATCGGGTCGGTGATCTCTTCCTCGTCGGCCAGCCACTTGAAGAACTGCTGCAGGCAGCGGTACTGGTTGTTCACGTAGCTGGACGAGTACTCGCGGCGGTGCAGGCGCACCAGCCACGCGCGGACGTGTATTCGGCTGACCAGCTCCCAGTCCCGGACGGGCTCGAAGGTGACCATGTCAGCGCTGCTGTCAGCCGAGGTGTCGTAGCGCCGGTCGGTGTCCGTGGGCTGACCGTCGGCAAACAGGTGCTCGGCGGCGAACCAGGCGACGGACTCGCGGTACATCGCGACCGTGCGCTCGCTCTTCTTCTCCGAGCTCAGGTGCGCAGGCGTTGGACTTGATGTGGAGGTTCAGGGGTCCAGCGGCCATGTTGCGCGGCCCCCGACGAACACGCTGGGTACCCATAGGAGATAGCTCTCCAGGCGACGAAGCTACGTGGCAGCGATCTCGCCATGGGAGTGATACCAGGTCAGGCAAGAGAAGAGCCGACGAGGGGACTTGAACCCCTAACCTATCGCTTACAAGGCGATTGCTCTGCCAATTGAGCTACGTCGGCCGACAGACCGGGGCTGGGCCCCGGTGCGTCCAACCAGATGGTACCGGTTCTGGCGCCGGGTGGCCTACTCGGCCCGGGCGCCGCGGCGGCGAGCGACCTCGTATAGGGACACACCCGCGGCGACGGAGGCGTTCAGGGACTCCGCTCCACCGATCGGGATGCTGGCGACGACGTCGCAAGCCTCGCGGACCAGGCGGGACAGGCCCTTGCCCTCGGAACCCACCACGAGCACCAGCGGGCCGCTGGCCAGCTCGAGGTCGGGCAGCTGGGTGTCGCCGTCCGCGTCCAGACCGGCGACGAACAGCCCCGCCTTCTTGTAGGACTCCAGGGCGCGGGTCAGGTTGGTGGCCTGGGCGACGGGCAGCTTGGCCAGGGTTCCGGCGGAGGTCTTCCACGAGGCCATGGTCACGCTGGCGGCGCGGCGCTCGGGGATGAGCAGGCCGTGCGCGCCGAAGGCCGCGGCCGAACGCGCGATGGCACCCAGGTTGTGCGGGTCGGTGACCCCGTCCAGGGCCACGATCAGCGGCGGGGTGTCGGACTCCAGCGCCTGGTCCAGCAGTCCCTCGGCCGCCCAGTACTGGTACGGGCGGACCTGCAGCACGATGCCCTGGTGGGTGGCGCCGGGCAGCCCGTTGCTCTCACAGCGGCGGTCCAGGTCGGTGCGGTTCACCTCGACCACGTCCACGCCCTGGTGGCCGGCCAGCTTGGCGGCCTCGTTGACGCGGTCGTCGGGGTCGAGGCTGTTGGCCAGGAAGAGGCGGGTGGCGGGCATACCCGCCCGGAGCGCCTCGATGACCGGGTTGCGGCCGATCAGCAGGTCGGAGTTGTCCGGGCGGTCGGGCGAGCGGTCCTTGCGGGGGCTGTCCGAACCACCGGCCGGGCCAGCGGCCTGGGCGCGCTTATTGGCCTTGTGCTTCTGCTTGCCGTCGTACCAGTGCCGCTGCTCCGCGGGCAGGGTGCCGCTCTTGGGCTCGAGGGAACGCCGGTTCTTGCCGCCGCTGCCCTTGGTCGGGCCCTTCTTGTTCTTCTTCGCCGGCATGGTCGCCGCCTCCAGATACGTGTTGCGAGCATGCCGGAAGAACACTTCCGGCCGATGGGGTAGCCGCAACGCCGAGGGGCGGCGGCAACATCCCAGCCTAAGGCCGACGCGCTACCACACGCGTCGGCGCCGGGGCCGGGCCCGGTGTGTTCCCCGGACCCGGCCCCGAACCGAATACTCAGCCCTTGCGCAGGTCCCAGCGGGGGCCCTGCGGCGTGTCCTCCACGATCACGCCGGCCTCGGCCAGCTGGTCGCGGATGGCGTCGGCCGCTGCGTAGTCCTTGCGGCCGCGGGCGGCCTGGCGCTGCTCGAGGGCGACCGCCACCAGGGCGTCCACGACCTCGCTCAGGCCCTGGTCACCGCCGGACTCCCACTGCTCGCCCAACGGGTCCAGGCCGAGCACACCGAGCATGGTGCGCAGTTCCGCAGCGAGCTCCAGGGCCCGCTCCTTGGAACCGGAGGCCAGTGCGGTGTTGCCCTCGCGCACATGGCCGTGGACCACGGCGAGCCCCTGGGACACCCCGAGGTCGTCGTTGAGGGCCTCGGCGAACCCGTCGGGGACGTCGGCGGCCGGGTTGACGGTACCCAGCACCTCCGTCGCACGCGTGAGGAATCCCTCGATGCGCTGGTAGGCGGCGGCCGCTTCCTGGAGCGCGGCCTCGGAGTAGTCGATCGTGGACCGGTAGTGGGCCTGGCCGAGGTAGTAGCGCAGTTCCACCGGGCGGACCTTCTGGACCATCTGCGGGATGAGCAGCGAGTTGCCGATGGACTTGCTCATCTTCTCGCCGCCGACGGCCAGCATGCCGTTGTGCAGCCAGTACTGGGCGAAGCCGTCGCCGGCGGCACGCGACTGCGCCTGCTCGTTCTCGTGGTGCGGGAAGATCAGGTCGAGCCCGCCACCGTGGATGTCGAAGCTCGGCCCCATGTACTTGGTGGCCATGGCGGAGCACTCCAGGTGCCACCCGGGACGGCCCCGCCCCCACGGGGTGTCCCAGCTGGGCTCGCCCGCCTTGGTGCCCTTCCAGAGGGCGAAGTCGCGGGGGTCGCGCTTGTCCCGGTCGGGGTCGGAGTCGGCGGACTCCACCACCTGGTCCAAGCGCTGGTTGGAGAGCTCCCCGTAGGCGGGGTAGGAGCGCACGTCGAAGTAGACGTCGCCCGAACCGTCGTCGGCCGCGTAGGCATGACCGGCGTCGATGAGGCGCCGCATGAGCTCGATCATCTCCGGCACGTGGCCGGTGGCGCGCGGCTCCACCGTGGGCGGCAGGCAGCCCAGGGTGTCGTAGGCCCACGTGAAGGCGCGCTGGTTGCGCTCGCTCACCTGCCACCAAGGCACATCCTCGTCACAGGCGACGTTGATGATCTTGTCGTCGATGTCGGTGACATTGCGGCAGAAGGTGACCTCGTAGCCGAGGTGGGTCAGCCAGCGGCGCAGGATGTCGAAGTTGACCCCGGACCTGATGTGGCCGATGTGGGGTGGTGCCTGCACGGTGGCACCACACAGGTACAGGGAGGCACACCCCTCGCGTAGCGGAGTGAACTCTCGGACCTGTCGGGCACTGGTGTCATAGAAGCGCAGACTCACGTTGTCAAGCCTATCCGCTTTCCCCTCGCGCACGCGTCACAAACTACGAAGCACCGTGGTCCACTGGACCGGCCTCTGTGCGCTCTGGACTGCACTGAGGCCGCATATGGGATGGGCCGTATTGGATCGTGCGGATGTGAGATGACCAGGAATTTCGGAACGGCATCGGTTGGGGACGGCTCGTCACCCTCCGCTAATTCGACCAGAACATGACATATCCCCCGCAAGGCGACGCCTGGAAGCAACCGGAATCGGCCGGATTCTCGTGTTAGCGGCACCGGCTCGGCTACGCTGCGATGACGATGGCCCCTTTCAACAACGCCCCCGAAACAGGGACACGGGACGCTCGGACCACGGGTCGCGGCGCGGGAGCCGGTGCTCTCGTCGGTGGCGCCCTGTTCGTCAGCGTCATCGCCCTGTGCGCCCTTGTCATCGCCTACAACGGCATCTACGAATTCGCCGCCGTCGTGCACGACGACGGCAGTTTCCTCGCGCACGTCTTCCCGGTGACCTTCGCCCTGCTGGTCCTCATGGCCTTCTGGGTGAGCTACGTACTCCGGGCCGCGCCACCCAAGGAACGCCTGTGGGTGGACGTCGTCCTCATACCCCTCCTCATCCTCGCCGCGGCCGTGCCCATGGTGCTGAACAGCCTGGAGCTCATCGACCGCCTCGCCGAAACCAACGAGAGGCTCATCCAGGTCGTGGTGGCGGTCGCACCGCTGGCCGCCCTCCTGGTCGCGTTCCTGCTGTGGATCACGGTGCGCGCACACATACGCAAGCGCAACGCCGCCGCGCACCCGCGCCCCCGGCCCTCCGACGACCGCACCACGGTCCTGCGCAACCGCCCCGAGAGCCTGGCGGACGAGGCCCCCGCGGAGGAGGACACGGAGCCCGAGGAGCTCAAGACCCGCCTGATGCGGCTGGGCTCCGACCATACCGACCGTGACGACCGCCCGGAGGCGGAGCGGGAAGACGATGAGCCCGAGGAGGACACCCTCACCGAAGCACCACCGCTGCCCGCCCGCACGTCCACACTGCGCCGCGACCGCGCGGAGCAAGAGGCCAGGGACCGCGCCGAGCAGGAGTCCAGGGACCGGGCGGAACGGGCAGAAGCCGAGGCGAAGCTCGCGGAAGAGGAAGAGGAAGAGGAGACCCGCGGCGAGCCGCCGGTCGACCCCGAGGCCCCGACCGTGCCGGTGCCCGCAGCGGCGAGCACTGACACCGCCGCGAGCACTGACACCGGCACCGACAAGGACGAGGCCGCAGAGGAAGGGAAGGAAAGGGAGGGGAGCGAGGACCTCGACGAGCCGTCCGTACCCACACTCCCCCTTCCCAGGCGAGCCCGCTCCGGGGACAACCCGATCAAGCGCGCCGCCGCCGAAGTACCGGTGGTCCCCGCCGCCGTTCCGGACCCCGAGCCCGAGACCGAGCTTGAGACCGAGACCGAGCTTGAGACCGAGCGGATCGTCGTGATCCCCGAGCACCTGGCCGACGAGGGGTTCGAACACGACGGCCCGGTCGGCGACCCCAGCTCGGACGAGGCCGAGGCCCCGTTGCCACCCGTGGCGGCCGAGCCCGGACCGGATCCCAGCACCGTCGTGGCGGCCGAGCCGGAGCCCAGCACCGATCTCGAGTCCAGCGCTGTCACCGATCCCGACTCGCTTCCCGACGTCGAGGAGCTCCCGACGCTGGAGTCGGCGGACTCCGCACCCGAGCCCGAGGCCACGGAACCCGAATCGGAGCCGGTCGGGGCAGCCGAGTCCGAGACCGAGAGCACGGCGGAAGCCGCTGAGCCCGCGGTCACGGAACCCGCTCCGGATGCTGCCGACACCGCGCCCCTGTGGGAGCCCCCTGCCGACGACGGCGGGGCCTCACCCCTGGACGACTACGTGCCGCCGGTGTGGACCCCGCCCGACGAGGACGGCACCCCGGCCGAGCGCACCGAGTCCGATGAGCGCGCTGAGTCGGGCGGGTTCGCGGTGGCCGACGAGGCCGCGGAGTCCGACGAGTCGACGGAAAGCGCGGGAACGGTGCGGGGGCACCTCAGGAGCGCCTCCGAACCCACTCCCGCCCTCGACCACGACACCGGTCCCGAGGTGCGCGCCGCTTTCCGTCTAGGCTCGGTTCCCCCGGGTGCCGCGCGCCCCGAACCGGAGTCGGACCCGCTCCCCGAAGCCGAGGAGCTGCCCTCACAGGACACCGGCGCCGCGGCGGAGACCGCGGAAACCACGGAGACCGCTGAGACCGCTGAGAGCAAGAAGGCCCCCGAGCCGGAGGCTGCGGCCCCTGAACCGGAGGCCGAGCCCGTACCCGGGCCGAAGGCGCCGACCAAGCCCAAAGAGCCCATGAAGAAGCGTCCGATGATCCTCAAGCCCAAGCGGCCGCCCCTGCCGGACTTCGCCTCGGGCCCGCCCTCCCGCCGGGTCCGCAGTGAGCCGCTGCCGCCCGAGGAGCGCTGACCGCACTGCTCGGGGTTTCGGCCGAGGCCTGTGACACACGGTCCCGGACCGGATCCAGCCCACCCGCGGACCGACGGACCACCGGCAGTCAACGCGAGCGGCCCCGCACCAGATGAGGTGCGGGGCCGCTCGCGCGTGCTTCGTGCTCAGTCTTCGGGATCAGTCCCGGGGCGCGCAGAGCGCCGTGGCCACGGCCGCGATGCCCTCACCCCGGCCGGTGAGACCGAGGCCGTCGGTGGTGGTCGCCGAAACGCTTACCGGGGCCCCTAGGACCTCGGAGAGCGCCTTCTCCGCCTCGCCACGCCTCGGGGCGAACTTCGGTCGGTTGCTGATGATCTGGACGGACACATTGCCGATCTCGAAACCGGCCGCGTGCACGCGCGCGGCCGTCTCGATGAGGAGTGCGGCGCCCGAAGCGCCCTTCCACCGTGGATCGGAGGTGCCGAAGTTGGATCCGAGGTCGCCGAGCCCGCAGGCGGACAGCAGCGCGTCGCACGCGGCGTGAGCCGCGACGTCACCATCGGAATGGCCACTGACACCGTCTTCTCCCGGCCATTCCAAGCCGGCGAGAAAAAGTGTTCGTCCAGGAGAAAACGGGTGGACGTCGGTTCCGACGCCCACCCGAGGAATTTTCGTCATGAATTACGTGATTCCGCGACTATCAGTTCGTCAGAACCTCGTCGAGGAGGGCCTCGGCCTTGTCCTCGTTGGTCTTTTCTGCCAGTGCGAGTTCGCTGACGAGAATCTGGCGCGCCTTCGCGAGCATCCGCTTCTCGCCCGCCGACAGACCGCGCTCCTTGTCCCGGCGCCACAGGTCGCGAACCACCTCGGCGACCTTGTTGACGTCGCCGGAGGCCAACTTCTCCAGGTTCGCCTTGTAGCGCCTGGACCAGTTGGTGGGCTCTTCGGTGTGCGGTGCGCGAAGCACCTCGAAGACCTTGTCCAGGCCTTCCTGCCCCACCACGTCGCGAACGCCGACATCCTCGGCGTTCTCAGCCGGCACGCGCACCGTCAGATCGCCCTTGTCAACCCTCAGAACGAGGTAGGTTCTGTCCTCGCCCTTAATAGTGCGAGTCTCGATTGCTTCAATACGAGCAGCCCCATGATGGGGGTAGACAACAGTGTCGCCGACCTTGAAAGCCATGTGACAGGTACCCCTTCCGCTACCCCTAGGATACCATGAATCTGTGACTTAACGTACCTATTAGGTTTGCGAACACGCAGGTCAGGACAGCCTTTTTGGGGCTTGACAAAGTGTACCCGAGGAGTGGCGCGCACCTGGTCGAGGCGGACTCAAGGCGCCGCTACCCCCGCTGGCCAGCCGAAGCGCGTTCCCCTCCACCCCTGATTCGGGTAGGGTTCGCCCCCTCCTCGCCACCCTCCGCGAGGCCCCAAAGCGATTTAGGTCACGATTTCGGATCGCCTTGACCCGGACCTGACCCAACCATCCGGACCGGTCACTCATCCGGTGCGCGGACGTCACTCCTCGGGCACTCCCCGGGCAAGCTCGTCACCCGTCCAGTGCTGAGGTGTCACGCCTCCGGTTCGTAGTCCTCGCTCTTCTCACCGGTGACCATGTAGACCAGGTTGTCCGCGACGTGCACCGCGTGGTCCCCGAAGCGCTCGTAGAACCGGCCCACCAAGGTCACGTCCATCGTGGCCTCCACCCCGTGCTCCCACCCCGGGGCGAGGATCCGCTGCAGCAGCTTGCGCCGCAGGCGGTCCATCTTGTCGTCGTCCTTGTCCAGTTCCAGGGCAGTGTCGGCGTCCCGCTCGGTGATGACCTCGCCCGCCTTGGTGACCAGCAGTTCGGCCTCGTGCCCCATCTCCAGCACGATCGAGCGGACCGGCTTGGGGATCGCCGAGTCCGGGTGCCGACGGCGGGCGATCTTGGCGAGGTGGACGGCGTGGTCGCCCATCCGCTCCAGGTCGCCTCGCATGTAGAGGGACGTGATGATGGTCCGCAGGTCGGAGGCGACCGGCTGCTGCCGCGCCATCAGGCTGAAGGCGGCGTCCTCGATCTCCTGGTCGAGTCGGTTGATCTCCTCATCACCCGAGATCACCTCCTGTGCGGCGGTCAGGTCGCTGTCCAAGAGGGCCGTAGTGGCACGCGCGATGGCGTGCCTGGCGAGCCTCGTCATCTCGACGAGGCGTTCGCTCAGGCTGTCAAGGTCTTCGTGGTACGTATCGCGCATGGCGTCAATGCTCCCAGTCTGGGTTTGAAGACTCGGCCAAGAGTCGGTGAACGGTGAAAGAACCTCGGGTGTGTCGGATGCCCTGACCGGGTAAAGGCCGGGTCCGCACGTTTACGATCGAATCGTGCAAGGGGAACTTCTCGCCGCAGTAGTCGGCATCATCGGACTCGTCACGGGCGTCGTCATCGGCGTCGCCGTCGCCAGTCCGCTCTTCCGTAAGCGAACCGCCCGGGAGGTGCCGCCGGCACCACGGCACGACGGCAACACCCTTCCGCCCGGGATCGCCGAGGTCCTCTCGGCGCTTCCCTCCTCGGCGGTGGTCCTCGACTCCGGCGACCGGGTGCTGCGCGCGTCCTCCGCCGCCCGGGCCTTCGGCATCGTCCGCGGAGAGGAACTGGTCATCGGTGAACTCCTCGCTCTGGCCCGGAAGGTCCGCCGCGACGGGGTGATCCGCGAGACCGACATCGAGGTGGCCGTCCGCAAGTTCGGCCCCGACGCGACGTCTTTCGCGGTGCGGGTAGCCCCCTTGGGCGGCACCGGCCTGGTCCTGGTCCTCGCCGAGGACCAGACCGAGCACCGCCGGGTGGAGGCGGTCCGACGCGACTTCGTCGCCAACATCTCGCACGAACTCAAGACCCCGGTGGGCGCGCTGTCCCTGTTGGCGGAGACGGTACAGGACGCCAGCGACGACCCCGAGGCAGTGCGCCGCTTCACCCACCGCATGCAGACCGAGGCGACCCGGCTCACCGCGGTCATCCAAGACCTCATCACACTCTCCCGCATCCAAGGTGCCGAACCCATCGCGGAACCCGCCCCCGTGGACCTCGGCGCCATCGTCGAGGAGTCGATCGACACGGTGCGCATGCCCGCCGACGCCAAGGGGATCGAGCTGGTGGGCAGCGGCGCCGAAGGGCTGGTCGTGATGGGGGACGAGGCCATGCTCGGCACCGCCCTGCGCAACCTCATCGCCAACGCCGTCGCCTACAGTCCGAAGAACACGCGGGTGGCGGTGTCCGTTGGCGTCTCCCGGTCCAGCGTGGACGTCAGCGTCGCGGACCAGGGGATCGGCATCCCGCAGCAGGACCTGGAAAGGATCTTCGAGCGGTTCTACCGTGTGGACGCCGCTCGGAGCCGGGCCACCGGTGGTACCGGACTCGGCCTGGCCATCGTTAAGCACATCATGACCCACCACCGTGGAGACGTGACCGTGTGGAGCAAGGAGGGGTCCGGGTCGACGTTCACTCTGCGTCTGCCCAGACCCGACGACCGGGAGCTCGACGCTTCCCGGAACGACAACCACCAGGAGACGGCACAGTGACGCGTGTACTCGTAGTAGAGGACGAGGAGTCCTACAGCGACGCCCTGTCGTACATGCTGCGCAAGGAGGGCTTCGAGGTCGCGGTGGCCCCCACCGGGACCGTCGCTCTGGAGACCTTCGACCGGACCGGCGCCGACCTCGTACTGCTGGACCTGATGCTGCCGGGCCTGTCAGGTACCGAGGTGTGCCGGACGCTGCGGCAGAAGACCAATGTCCCCGTCATCATGCTGACCGCCAAGGACTCCGAGATCGACAAGGTCGTCGGTCTGGAGCTGGGTGCCGACGACTACGTCACCAAGCCGTTCTCCTCACGTGAACTGGTGGCGCGCATCCGCGCGGTGCTGCGCCGCCGGGGCGAGGACGAGGTGGTGCTGCCCGCCGCGCTGGAGGCCGGTCCCGTCCGGATGGACGTGGAGCGGCACGTGGTGACGGTGCGCAGCGACAGCGTGCAGCTGCCGCTGAAGGAGTTCGAGCTGCTGGAGGTGCTCCTGCGCAACGCCGGGCGGGTGCTCACCCGGATGCAGCTCATCGACCGGGTGTGGGGCGCCGACTACGTCGGTGACACCAAGACCCTCGACGTGCACGTCAAGCGGCTGCGCGCGAAGATCGAAGAGGACCCGAGCCACCCCAGGTACATCGTCACGGTGCGCGGTCTGGGCTACAAGTTCGAGCCCGTCACCGTCGAGGTGGACTGAGGGGCACGGGACCGTCACCTTCGGGTTCCCGCACCCGGTTCTCCCTTCGAGATCCGAATCCCGTGTCCCGGGTCGTGGCAGCGCCACCGCCCGGGACGCCGTCGTTCCCCCTGCTTACTCAGGCATCTCCGGTTCCCCAGCCCACCCCGCTTCCCCATGCCCCGGCCGGGTCCGGGCCCCGGCGTGCCGGTCCACCGCCCGAGCCAGCACCTCGCAGGCGCGCCGCAGCTCCCTGCGGCCCGCGGAGCCGTAGCCGATCACCAGCCCGTGCACACGCGGCGCCCCGTAGCTGGTGCGGGAGGTGTCCTCCACACGAACCCCCTCCTCGGCCGCGTCGGCGATGACGGCGGCCACCGCCGCCTCGGGCAGGGGCAGCAGCACATGGAGTCCGGCCGTGTCCCCGGTGAGCCGGTGCCCGAGGTACTCGACGAGCAGGGCCCTGCGGCGTGCGTACTCGAGGCGCATCCGGCGCAGGTGCCGGTCGAGGTCCCCCCGTTCGAGCAGGAGGGCGGTGGCGGTCTGGACGGGGCCGCTGGTGCGGTCGGACAGGTCGGCGCGGACTCGCGCCAGGCGGCTCAGCAGTGCGGGTTCCGCGACGATCCAGCCGATACCGAGGTCAGGGTCGAGGGTCTTGGAGAGCGTGCCAAGAAGGACGACCCGTTCGGGGTCGAGGCCGTACAGGGCGGGCAGGGGTGCGACGTCGTAGCGGAACTCGGCGTCGTAGTCGTCCTCCACCACCAGGGTGCCGGTCCGGCGGGCCCAGGCCAGGAGACGTTCGCGGCGGGGCAGCGGCAGGCGGCCGCCGAGCGGGTACTGGTGCGCGGGCGTGGTGTAGACGACGGACAGGTCGTCGGGCAGGCCTTCGAGGAGGATGCCGTCGTGGTCGACGGGGCAGGGAACGATCCCCGCTCCCCGTGCGGCCAGGATCGTCCGGGCCTTTCCGTAGCCGGGGTCCTCCACGCCGGCGCGGTGGCCGCCGCGGTGGTCCGCACCGAGTAGGGCGCCGACCAGGTCGAGGCCGTTGCCGGTGCCCCGGGTGACCAGGACGTTCTCGGGTCCGACCCGGACTCCGCGGGTGCGGCGCAGGTGCTCGGCGAGGAGGGCGCGCAGCCGGGGCAGGCCCCTCGGGTCGGGGTCGTCGGAAGGCGGGTGCTCGGCGGCGTGCCGCCAGGCCCGCCGGAGTGCGGCGCGGTCGTGGTCGTGGACCCAAGGTGCCCCGGGCAGGAGGTTGACCACGCCGTCGCGGCGGAGGTCCTCTCGGGAGGGCCGGTCGCGGACGGGTGCGGGGTCCCGTGTGCTCAACGGTCCGGGCTGTCCGGCCGACCGGTCCGGTAGGGGTTCGTGCTCGGCGACGAAAGTGCCGGAGCCGTGGCGGCCGTCGAGCCAGCCTTCGGCGTAGAGCTGCTGGTAGGCGTCGGTGACGACGGTGCGGCTCACCCCGAGCTGGGTTGCGAGGGCGCGGCTGGCGGGAAGGCGCTCGCCGGCGCGGAGCGTGCCGGAGGCCATGGCCCCGCGCAGCGCGTCGGACAGCTGGGTGGTGAGCGGGGTCGGGTCGGAGCGGTCCAGGCGGACCGGGGGTTCGGCGAGGCGTCGGGTCAAAGTGGTCTTTCACTTCCTGCCACAAGTGGCCATGGTCCAGGTATCCACTTCTCCCTACGGTAGACGCATGCTCTCCACCACCGAACGCACGCGGCTCAAGCGTGCCAAGCACAAGGCCAGGACCGACCGGGCCGAGCTGTACGAGCTCCTCGACGAGGGGCTGGTCTGCCACATGGGCCTGGTCGTGGAAGGGGCGCCCAGGGTGATGCCCACCGGGTACGGACGGATCGGTGACACCCTCTACCTGCACGGGTCGACCGGAGCGCGGTCGCTGCGGGAGGACGGCGAGGTGTGTGTGACGGTCACGCTGCTGGACGGGATCGTCCTGGCGCGGTCGGGCATGCACCACTCGATGAACCACCGGTCCGCGATGGTCTTCGGAACCCCGCGCCTGGTCACGGACGAGGCCGAGCGTACGGCCGGGCTGCGGGCGATCACCGAGCAGCTCGCCCCGGGCCAGTGGGACGTGGTCCGGCCGCCGGACACCAAGGAGATGGCGGCCACCCGCGTGCTCGCGCTGTCCCTGGAGGAGGCTTCGGTGAAGGTCCGCACGGGACCTCCGAAAGACGACGAGGAGGACCACGCCACCCCCATCTGGGCGGGGGTGCAGCCGGTCCGCCAGGTGTTCGACCCGCCGGTCACCGACCCGTCCCTGGTCCACGACCTCCCCGCCCCCGAGCACGTCCTCAAGCGGGTCACCAGCCAGTAGGAACCGATCCCGGAAGGCCCGTCGGCTCAGGCCTCGACGATGACGGTGAAGGGGCCCTCGTTGGTGAGGCCGACGGACATCTGCGCCCCGAACACGCCCGTGGCCACCTCAGCGCCCTGTTCGCGCAGTTCCTTGACGACCGCGTCCACCAGGGGTTCGGCGACCGGGCCGGGCGCCGCCGCCTGCCAGGTGGGGCGGCGGCCCTTGCGGGCGTCCCCGTAGAGGGTGAACTGGCTGACCACCAGGAGTGGGGCGTCGATGTCGGAGCACGACTTCTCGTCCTCCAGGATCCGCAGCGTCCACAGCTTCTTGGCGACCTTGCGGGCCTCGGCCTCGGTGTCGGTGTGGGTCGCGCCCACGAGGGCCATCAGCCCCGGCCGGGTGATCTCGCCGACCACTTCACCGTCCACCGTCACCGACGCCTGTGACACCCGCTGAACGACCGCGCGCATGGGCTCACTCCCCCTTCGTCTCCTGTGGTTCTATCGTTTCAGCTGGTTGAGCAGGCGCAGGCGGCGGGTGTTGGTGATCAGGCCGGTGAGCGTGACCACGAACGTGCTGATGGAGTCCGCGAAGTCCTCGATCCGCCACTCCCGCGGGCCGGTGTACCAGTGCAGGCCGTCGCCGTCGAGCTCTTCGGGGCTGAGGTCGGCGATCGCGGCGGCGGCCAGGATGTTGGCCCAGCGGTCCACGTCGTCGAAGATCACCGCGTAGGGCAGGTAGCGCGAGTACAGCTCCACCCGCTGCCCGGGCGGTGCGCTCTGGGCGCGCTGGCTGAGCAGGTAGTCGCGGAAACCCATGGTGTGCGCGAACACGGAGCTGCCGAGCTTGGTCTTGGCGGGCATGTACTGGGCGCCAGCGGTGACGGCGGCCCCGGCGATGATCACCGCGAGACCGGTGAAGGCGGCCGTGGTGTACACGGCGAGGACACCGGTCAGGGCCACGCCGGCCGCGGTGAGCACCATGCCCGCGGTGGTCCAGACCCCGCGCTCCCGGTTGGGCGAGCGGGAGAACCACTTGAGGCGGACCATGTCGCGGTACAGCTCTTCGCGGACCCGGTCGAGCCGGGCCGGGAAGTCCTCGGAGTGCCCGGCGGAGCCGAGTTCGGAGAGGCGTACGGTGCGCCGCTCACCGAAGAGGGCGTCCAGAAGAAGCCACTCCGAGGGGAGCAGGGACTCCCCCGGCGGGCCGTCGAGGCGCACCAGCCGCCAGTCCACCGACGTGAAGTGCTCGTGCGGGAGTTCCTCCACCCGGATGTAACCGCGCACGGCCAGGTCCAGGACGCTTCCGGTGAGGTCGGCGATGTCCACGCGTTCGTCGACCAGGGTTCCGATCTGGCCGGGGTGGACGTCGTCGGGCGGGGCGAAGCGCACGCGTCCGTGCTCACCCGCCTCCAGGGGTGCGTGGTCACCCTCAGCGGCCTCCTTGCGCAGCGCCCGCTCGTCGCGGCCGCGGATCCGGATCAGCGCCACCAGGCCGCCCACCAGGACCACCAGCAGGAGCCCGAACACGCTCGAGGTGGCCGGGGTGATCTCGAAGGCCGAGGTAAGCGACCAGCGGCGGTTCAGGATCGGTTCGCCCTCCGCGGTGCCCGGGGGGTAGTTGACGACGATGTCCAGGCGGTCGTCAGGCCCCATGTCGGCCTGGAGGAAGTGGGCTACGGCCGCGTCGCCGCCCATGTCCGAGGCGGTGCAGTACATGGCGCTGCGGGGCTCCCCGGCCAGGCAGGAGAGCGCCTCGGGCGGCAGGGGCGCCTCGACGGTGACGTCGGTGGTCTCGACGGGGTGGCTGTAGGCGCCCACGGCCCGCCACTCCAGCTGGACCCCTTGGGCGACCTCACTGACGGTGCCGCTGACCCGGTAGGAGAGTTCCACCCCGCGGGTGCCCTCCGTGGGGATGTGGACGAGCAGGACCCCGTTGACCTCCTCGGTCTCGACCTCGAGGCCTGCGCCGTCGGAGTCCTCCGCCGATACCCCGGTGATCTCGAACTCGCGGTCGTGGTCGGTGTCGTAGAGCATCCTCGCGGTCAGGGCCCGGGTGAAGGTCTCCGGGGCCGCCCCCTCGAAGCGGAGGCTCTCCTCACCGTGCAGAACGCCCAACTGGTCGAGTTCGAGGCCGATGTCGTTGGTGATGAGCGGATCCGAGGCCGCGGCTTGGGCGATGACCGCCGGTTCGTCCCCCGGTACTGTGGTTGCCGGCGCGGATGCCGTCGCCGCGTGCGCCTCCCCTCGTGGCCACGCCACGACTGCCGCCGCGACCAGCGAGGAGAACACGACCAGGGCCGTCGCGAGAGCAACGGCCGGGCGCCAGGAGCCGACCCACCACATGACGCGAGATCCTATCCGGTCCTCCCCCGGGCCGTGTCCACCAGGCACCCGCAAAGGCGCCGTGTACCGGCGTTCCGTGAGCGATGACACCCTTCTTCCCGGCGGGGGTGCGGCTTCGTGGTGAAGGGTCGGCGACCGGGGACGGGCCCGGAGTCGTGGGCTGAACAGCCCGGCTTACTCCAGCGGATGGGCCTGGCCGTGTCCCTGTGCCTGGGCACGGGGCTGGCGGCGGTCGGGTTCACCGGTTTCCTGGCGGTCACCTCGCTGCTGCCGAAGGCCGAGCCCGCGTGGGGCGAGCCGCTCGGCGCGGACGCCACCGAGCTGATGTCCGACGGCACGGGAGCCTCCCCCGCGGACTCCGATGCGGTCGAGGACCCGCTCGGCGAGAACCCGCTGTACACGGTCGGTGAACTGGGCGAGGTGACCTGTACCCCGCCGGACATGGACCACGAGGACCCGGAGTCGGTGGAGGCGTTCGTGCACGCGATCGCCGACTGCCTGGACGAGGCCTGGGCGGAGCACTTCGATGCTGCGGGGATCCCGTTCTCCTCTCCCAACCGCGTGTACTGGAACAACGAAGGCAACAGCCCGTGCGGGCCCTTCCCCACCGAGGGCACCGCGGCGTTCTACTGCGAGGCCAACGAGGGGCTGTACCTGGGGGTGGAGGACGTCGTGGCGGCATCCGCCGGCAGTGAGAAACCCGAGGCGTACACGTTCCTGCTCAGCCACGAGTACGGCCACCACGTGCAGGGGCAGTCGCGGATCCTCGCCGAGTTCCACGCCCTGCGCGCCGACGCCGACGACGAGACCTCGGACGAGCTGACCCGCCGCAACGAGCTCCAGGCCGACTGCCTGGGCGGGGTGTTCGTGGGTGCCTCAGAAGAGTCCCTCGGTTACGGCGAATCCGAGCATGAGAATATCCTCGACGACGTCGGGCGCCGCTCCGACCATGTGGGGACGAACACCCACGGGTCAGTGGCGAACGGTCGCCTGTGGACCGCGCACGGCGTGGACCGTGTGGACCCGGCCGCCTGCAACACCTGGAAAGCCGACGAGGAGCTGGTGCGGTGAGCGCAGACCTAGGCTTCGGTGGTCCTGACGATCCCTCACGCCTGGCGCACGCGCGCCGGACCCACCGGGCCAACCGTCGGGTGTTCAGCGCGGTGTGCGGCCTCCTGGTGGCCCTGCTGGCGCTGTCCCTGCTGTCCTGGACCACCGTCAGCGAAGAGGGATCCGGCACGGACCCCGCCTCCGAGCGCTCCGGAGCCGGGAGCCCCAGCGACGAAAAGCCCGGACAGGAGTCGTCCGTCGCGGACGCCCCCACCGGACAGCTGAACTCACCGGGCACAGTGCCCGACCGGCCCAGCGGACAGGCCGCCCTGGTCTCGAATCCGCTGTACGAGACCGGCAGGCTGAGCCCGCTGCCGTGCCCCGTTCCCGAGCTGGACGTGGACGAGCCGGCTTCCATGGAAGCGTTCCTGAACGCCGTCGCCGACTGCTTGGACGGCGCTTGGCAGACGCAGTTCGACCGGGCCGGGATCCCCTTCGAACCGCCGGACCGGGAGTTCTGGGACGAACCGGGGGTCAGCCCCTGCCGCCCGTACCCCTCCCCCGCCGGCGCGTTCTACTGCCGGGCGAGCGAAACCATCTACATCGGTAACTCCGATGTGGTGGACAAGTGGAACGGCGCCACGGAGAGCGTGGTCTACGCATCGCTGCTGGCCCACGAGTACGGCCACCACGTACAGGGGGAATCGGGCCTGCTGGAGTACTACCACGAGCAGCGGCAGCTGGAGGACGACCACGCGGGCCGCAACACGTGGACCCGGCAGAGCGAACTCCAGGCCAACTGCCTGGCGGGGGCCTTCCTGGGGGCGATCCAGGTCAGCTATCCGCTGTCCGACAGCGACCTGACCGCCCTGCTCGACGACGCTTCCGCGACGGCCGACCGCGAGGGCGCCCCCGACGAGGAGCGCACCCACGGGTCCTCGGAGAACAGTGAGTCGTGGACGCAGACCGGGTGGGACGAGCAGTCTCCGGGCGCCTGCAACACCTGGGACCTCGACGACGAGAGTCTGATCGAGTAGATCGGGGCCGTAGTAAACAGTGGCCCGGGGCCGCGGTTCCGAGAGGCACGGGGCCGCAGTCGGCCAGCGCCGCCACAGCCACCGGAGTTGTCCACAGGTTGGGGACGGGCGGTGTTTCGCCAGCACTCCGCGTGGCAGGATGCTGACATGCCGGACACAGCTGAACCCCCCGGCTCGCACGAGCCCACCAGCCACGCCCCCGCTCCCCGGACCCTCTCCGGCCCAGCGCCCGCGGAACCCCCTCCCTCCCAGGACCTCAACTGCGTCGAGCTCCGCGTGCACGGGGTCAGCGGCGGTCAGGCGGAGGAGCTCCTGGACGCGGAACCCGCCATGCGCGTGGGCGGTGACCGGATGGCGGGCTTCTTCCGGTGGCGCCGGGAACCCGACACCAAGACCGTCCCCGGGGTACGCAGGGAGATCTTCGCCTGGGGCAACCTGACCTCGGGGAGCGCTTCGCGGGCCTTCTGGCTGCTGTTGCTGCCGTTCATGATGATCAACGTGGCGTACTGGATGCGCCCGGGCCGGATGGACCCGGAGCAGACGGGGATCCGCCGTGCGGCGAACATCGGTTACGGGGCCGGGGTACGGCTGCTGGCCCTGTCGCTGACCATGCTCATCACCCTGGCCGCCGCCGGCGTGGGGATGGACCTGGTCGCGTGGCAGTGCGGCGGCCAGGGTGAGGAGTGCGTCCAGGCCCGCCCGTGGCTGGCGTTCCTGGCCTCCACGTCCTCCCCGCTGTCCGTACCGGGCTGGGGGCTGCTGGTGGGCGCGGCGGTACCGGCCGCCGTCGTCGTGGTGCTCTGGCGGTTGTCCCGGCGTACCGCCGCCGACTACGAGGTGTCGACCGAGACGGTCCCGCCGGAGTACTCCGAGGACGCCCCGCTGAGCCACCCCGACTTCTGGCGCAACAGCGAGATCATGGCGCGGCTGCGGTCGGCCCACATCGCGATCGCCCTCGGCACGATCGCGGCGCTGATGGTGCTGCCGCCGCTCCTGTACGACCTCGCCCGACGGGACGGCCCGCTCACCGGGTTCGGGCTCTGGATGCCCGGCACGGTCCTGGCCGTCCTGCTCGGGACGGTGGCGCTGGCCAGTACCGCCAGCGTCCTGGTCCCGGGGATGGACCCGCGGTGGAACGCCCGGGCGGACCGGTTCTGCCGCATCCTGCGCGACACCACGCTGGTCCTGGTCGCCGCCGTGGCCGTGTACACGGTGTGGCCGCGCCCCGAGTGGGTGGCCGAAGGGCGGCTGCCCGGTAGCGGCACCATGCTGAACACGCTCTTCGCCACCCAAGGCGCGCTCGTGCTGCTCCTGCTGGTGTCCGCGCTGGTCCTGTTCGCGGTCGACCGCCCGCATACCCGGACCCCGATGCGAGGGCTCGCGGGGCCGTCGACGGCAGCCCTCGGAACCCTCCTGGGCGGTGGATTCTCGGCTGCGCTCGTCTACCAGGGATCGCTGTGGCTGAGCGGCTGCGGCTCGATGAACGCCCCCGAGGCGGACTGCCTGGACCTGTCCCCGCCCACCGCCTACTCCTGGCTGCAGCTGGCCTTCACCTTCGAGGCGGTGATCGTGCTGGTCGTGGCGGGGATCCTGGCGGTGGGCCTGCGCGGCCGGGTACGGGACCAGCTGCCCGAGGTGACCTCGCTGTACGAGCGCAGCGTGCGCGACCGCCGTACGTGGGCCATCGCCAGGGCCAGGGCGGTCGGGCAGCTGACCGAGGTGCTGCCCGCGATCCTGGCCGCGCTGCTCCTCCCGGTGGTGCCGCTCGTGGGGCTCGCCCTGTACTCCATCTTCACCGGCAACCTGGTGGCCGGTCCGGCGGACGCTCCCGCCGCGGTGGCGAGCGAGGTACGCGGGCTGGCGCAGGAGACCCTGACCGCGATGGTCGGTATCGGTTCGATCCTCGGCGGGGCCGCCCTGGCCGGTCTGGCCTGGATCGGGCGCAGCGCCTACCGCGACCGGCCGACCCGCCAGGCCGTCGGTGCGGTCTGGGACGTGGGCACGTTCTGGCCCAGGGTCGCGCACCCGCTGGCGCCGCCCTCCTACGCCGAGCGGGCGGTCCCCCAGCTGACCGCCCGGGTGGCCCGGATGGCCCGTGAGGGCACCGGCGTGGTGCTCTCGGGGCACTCCCAGGGCTCGGTCCTGGCCGCGGCGACGGTGTGGCAGCTGCCGGAGGAGAGCCTGGACCGGGTCTCCCTGGTCACCCACGGGTCTCCGCTGGACCGGCTGTACGCCCGCTACTTCCCGGCCTACTTCGGCCCGGCGTCCTTCGCGGACCTCGCGGGCCGGGTGCACTCCTGGCGCAACCTGTGGCGGGTCACCGACGCCATCGCCGGGCCCGTCCGCCGCCTGGGGCCCGAGGGCCGCGGAGAGGAGTACGTCGAGCAGGCCGGTCCGGTACCCGACCCGCGTTCCTACGACGCGCCACCGGGGGAGGCGAGGCGTCCGGAGATCCTCGGCCACTCGTACTACACCAGCGATCCCGCCTACGCGGAGTCGCTCTGGAGCGTGCTCCCACCGGACGCCACGTCGCTGGGCGGGAAGGGAGACCCGAACACCCGTCGGCCAAGCGGACCTCCGTAAGGGTTCGGGCGGCCCGACCCGCAGGCCGCCGACGAGGGGGCTGGCCGCCCGCGGAGGCGGGGGGTTGGGTTCGGGCCGCCCACTTTCCCGCCGATCCAACGTCGTTTATTATGACTGACCAGTCAGTCATAATAAGATCGGAGACACCGTGACAACCGCGCCGTCCCTCACTCCCCCGTCCACCGGTCCTCTCGCCCGCGCTTGGCGGTGGACCACTGCGGGCTTAGTGGGCCCGGACCCCTCCCCCTGGGAGGTCACCGCAACCCTGGCCAGCGCGCTGGTCGGCACCCTCATCGCCGTCGGAGCCTGCCTGAGCGCCGGGCTGCCCTGGACCGCGACCGCGGTGGTCGGCCTCGTCGCCTTCGACTTCTTCGGCGGCGCCGCCGCGACAGCCACCGCTGCCAGCAAACGCCGGTACCACGGACCGGGCCGTACGCTCCGCCACCGCCTGCTGTTCGTGGCCGCCCACGTCCAGCCGTTCGTGCTGGCCCTGTTCGTTCCCGGCCTGGGCTGGTGGACGGCGGCCGCCCTCTACCTTCTGGCCCTGACCGGGGCGGTCGCCGTCGGCCTCACCCCGAGCACGCTGCGGGCTCCCGTGGCGCTCGGCGCCACCGTGACCGGCTCGGCCGCCGCGCTCGTTCTGCTCCCCGTTCCCGGGGCGCTGGTGTGGTTGGCCCCGGTCATGCTCGTCAAGCTGCTGATCGGCCATATGCTCCCCGGAGCGGAACAGCGGACTGCGGGGGAGGCGGACCATGGCACCGAAGAGGATCGACAGGTCGGCGCGGCGTGAGGACATCCTGTCCGCCGCCGTGCGCGTGTTCGCCCGGCAGGGGTTCGCCGCGAGCCGGATCGAGGACGTCGCCGCCGAGGCGGGCGTCGCCAAGGGCAGCGTCTACCTCTCCTTCGACAGCCGGGAGGCGGTGCTGAGCGGGGCGTTCGAACGGCTCGCCGCGCGCTCGGCCACCGTGCTGGAGCGGGCACGGGCGGAGGAGGAGCCCGCCCTGGAGCGGCTCGGCAGGCTGGTCCGGTCGGCCGTGGCGATGCTCGCCGACGAGCCCGACCTCACCCGGGTCATGGTCGACCTGTGGGCGGCGGGCCGCCACACGGACGTCAGGACACCGCTGGACATGGCCTCGGTCTACCGCGAGTACCGGGCCGCCGTGGCCGAACTGCTCAGGCGGGCCGCCGAGGAGGGAGACCTGCGCCCCGGGGTCGGAGAGCCCGAGGCCACGGTGGTGGTCGGCGCGATCGAGGGCTGCCTCGTCCAGTGGCTGATGGACCCCGCCGTCCGGCTGGCCGAACTCGCCGACCCGCTCGTCGACGTGTGCCTGTCCGGGCTACGCTCCGACGCGGCCGCACCTCACGGACGGGACCTCCGTCAGGGCCCGTAGGGACCGTTGTTCTGGTTTCCGCTGATGCCCTTGATGGCGGGCCGGACGTCCAGCAGGAAGATGAGCGTGGCGACCAGGCTCAGGATGACGAACATGCCCTGCCCGGAGAACACCGCCAGGAGTGAGACCGCCGAAGCGACGCCGGTGAGGATCAACCACAGCTGCTTGGTCTGCTTGTCCATCACCACGAAGGCCTGCTCCGGGGTGCGCAGGGCCTCGATGAACGCGTACAGGCTCGCCACGAACGTGACCAGATAGATGAGCTGCCAGATCAATCCCATGAAGCCTCAACACTCCCGTGCTACGCGCGTTCGAACGGGGGTTCCGCCCGCTCTCCACGGTAAACGGACAGGACATGCCAATCGTGCCCGGAGGAGGCTGGTCTCACAGTGCTGGCCCGTGGCCGCGGCGTGTCCGAGGGTGTGAGCGGGCGATCGTGTACGCGGATTCGCAGGTCAGAGCGGAATGTGCCAGAGGCAGGTGACGGTAGCCAGGAGGAACGCCGAACTACCCATGATGACTGCACCCGCGTGGTACGGGAGTTCGTCATCGGGGCGCAGGAGGCGGTTGACCCTGCGCATCACGGCGGGCTCGGCCTGACGGACAGCGGCCATGGCGCCGGCGGGCACCGGGGCGGGGCCCGCGGCCCCGAAGCGCAGCAGGGCCATCGCGAGTTCACGGGAGGTGCTCTTGCGGCGGGCCTGGTCGTCGGCGCACATCTCGATGAGTAGCGCGACGCTCTCGTAGTAGGTCCGTACCAGCCGCACGCGCGGGAAGGCCCGCTTCAGCGAGGAGAACGGCAGCAGCACCAGGTCGTGGCGCTGTCGCAGGTGCGCGTGCTCGTGGGCGAGCACGGCGGCCAGTTCACGGTTGTCGAGCATCTCCAGCGCACCGGCGCTGATGACCACCTGGGAGCGCAGTACCCCGGGCAGGCAGTACGCCGCTGCCGCGGGATGGTCCACCACGCGGGCGCCCGGGACGTCGGGGTGGTCGCTGGCCACGAGCTCGAGGAGGTCGTGGTGGCGGCGCCGCACCCGGACCACCTGGACGAAGGAGGCGACCAGACCGGAGAAGAGCACCAGGGTCAGGACCAGGGCGAGGGCGACGGCGGCCAGATGGCTTATGCCTTCGATCCCCTGCGAGAACTCGGCGAGGATGAACTCGCCGGTGACCAGGTCGGTGGCGGCCGCCATCAGTCCGCCCGCGGCTCCGAGCTCGTAGGAGGAAAGGCCGTAGGCCACCAGTGCGCCGATGGTCGAAACACCCCAGGCCAGGCCGAGGGCCTGCCATGCGATGACGGCCGTGTACGGGCCGCGGGAGGGCCACTTCGCCCGATGGAGGGCTTCCATTGCGACGAGGCAGCTGACCGCGACGAGTGTGAGGAGGGCGGCACTGACCATACGGACTAGTTCCTTGGCTGCTCGGTTTCTGCGAGTGCGCGCCGGAGCGCTTCAGCCTCCTGGCCGTCCATGGACTGGACGAAGGCGGCCAGGGCCGCGTCACGGTCCACCGTCTGCCCGAGTGCGTCGAACATCATCTCGGAAACGTAGCTTTCCCGGCTCGCTGCCGGGCTGTACCGCCACGCACGACCCTCACGTACCCGGTCGACGACCTTCTTCTTGGCGAGCCGGTCGAGCACGGTCATGACGGTCGTGTGTGCCAGGTCCCGCTCGGCGAGTGCTTTGCCGACCTCGCGAACCGTCATGGGTTCGTTGCGTGCCCACAGTACATCCATCACCGCGCGTTCGAGTTCGCCAAGCCGATTCATGTACGTAAGTCTACGACGGTCGGTAGTACCCCCTCTCCCACCCCCGGGTTAAGTCTGGATTGCCGGTAAGCAAGGGTGTTCAGACCCCGGGGCAAGGGTCCGGTTCGCGGGTGTTCCAACGAACCGTGTCAAGCCGGAGTGATGCATGTCCCGCGCCCCGGGTAGGGGGCCGGTGACACCTGTGCCGGTGACGCCTTTGGAGAGGACCATGACTGTCCTGATGCGGATCCACCTGTCTCGGGGGGACATCACCGAACAGCACGTGGACGCGGTCGTCAACGCGGCCAACAGCTCACTGCTGGGCGGCGGAGGGGTCGACGGCGCCATCCACCGCAAGGGCGGCGAGGCGATCCTGGCGGAGTGCCGGGAACTGCGCGCCTCGCGCTACGGCGACGGCCTGCCCGCGGGCCAGGCGGTGGCGACGACGGCGGGAGAGCTGCCCGCCCGCTGGGTGATCCACACCGTGGGCCCGGTGTACAGCGAGTCAGAGGACCGCTCGGGGGTACTGGCCTCCTGCTTCACCGAGTCGCTCCGGGTCGCGAGCGAGCTGGGTGCGACTTCGGTGGCCTTCCCCGCGATCTCCACCGGTGTGTACCGGTGGCCGCTGGAGGACGCCGCGCGCATCGCCGCCGAGGCCCTGCGCACCGCGGAGACCAAAGTGCCGCTGGTGGAGCTTGTGCTGTTCGACGAGACCGCGCTGTACGCGTTCCGGAGGGCTTTCGACAGCGCCTGACCGGAGTCCCGGCCAGCGGTCCGGCCCGGTGCGCGAGCCCCGGCTGTCACCGGGATCCAGCGCGTCGTACTCTCCGGTGTATGGGACATCGGCATCCGAGCAAGCTCAAGAATCCAGAGGTGAGTCACGCGCGCGCCCGTTGGCTGCTGCGCGCGGAACTCGCCGGGTGTGACGCCTGCCGTGCCGAAGGCGACAAGGACGCCCTGGCCGACCTCGCGTCGGAGGGTGTTTTCGACTCACTGATCACTGGCTTCGTCCTGTCCCGCGTACAGCAGTGGCACTCCCCCAGCAGGCCCTCCCAGTACCCCGCGACCGTGTACCGCATCGCCCCCATCGATGAACGAGACTTCTGGCAGGCCCCGACCCAGCACTGCATGCGCGTGTGCACGGTGACGGGAGCCGAGGGCGACAGCGTGGACACCGTCCCCGCACTCCGGGAACTGCGCTTGATGTCGACCGTGGACCGCACACTCGTCCTGGACGACATCATCGACGGGCTCGCCGAGACGGAAGGATGACTCTTGAGGCCCGTTTCCCCACTCCCCCGCCCCACCCCCGCTATGTCCCCCAAGCACGACAAACCCATCGTCGGCCAGTGCGAGAGGTGCGGCGAGTACCTCAACGCCGGGATCCGCACCTGCCCCAACTGCGGTCACTACAACGCCTGACCGGACCGAACCGTCTCGCATTCAGCCGGACCGGCTCTGCAAGGACCGGCCCTGACCGTCCCGGCCCCGGATCGACCGCATCAGCGGCCGGGGTCGGCGATCGGCGGCGGATAGCCCCCGACACCCTCGCCGGGCCCCTCCAGCCACGGCGTGTGGGCCCGTGCCCCGGACAGGTCGGCGAGTTCGGGCACGTACCGCCGCACGTACTCGCCTCCGGGGTCGAAGCGGCGGGCCTGCCGCGACGGGTTGAAGGCCCGGTTGGGGCGGGTGTCGTTCCCGGTCCCGGCGACCCACTGCCAGTTGCCGTAGTCGTTGGCCACGTCGCCGTCGGTAAGGTGCGCGTCGAAGTGCGCCGCGCCCTCCCTCCAGTGCACGAGCAGTGTCTTGGTGAGGAAGGCCGCGGTGATCATCCGCGTGCGGTTGTGCATGAAGCCCTCGCGGAGGAGCTGCCGCATGCCCGCGTCCACCACGGGCACCCCGGTACGGCCCTCCTTCCAGGCGGTGAGGGCGTCCCGGTCGTCGCGCCACTCCCGGTCCCGGGGGCGGTAGTCGCGGGTGTTGATCTCCGGGAAGGCCGCGGTCACCTGGTGGTGGAAGTCGCGCCAGGCGAGCTGCCGGACGTACGCGGAGCCGCCCGGGAGGCTCCCCGCGGCCCGGGCCAGCTCCAGCGGCGACAGGCAGCCGAAACGCAGGTCGGCTGAGAGCCCCGACGTGGCGGCGCCGGGGAGGTCGTCGTGTCGTTCGGCGTAGTCGGCGAGGCCCAGGTCGAGCCAGTTGCGCAGGCGCTCGCGTGCGCGAGTCCACCCGCCGCGCACGCGCTCCGGGGAAAGGGCTCCCACGCCGCCCTCGGGTGCGGTCAGCGGCCCGGGATCGATCCCTGCCGGCAGGGCCACCCGCCCCGGTTCGGGCAGTACCTCGCGCCACTCCGCCGCTTCCCAGGCCCGCCAGTAGGGCGTGAACACCTTGTAGTGGTCACCGCTGACAGGTGTGACCGCCCCCGGCTGGACGACGGTCAGCCCGGCGTGGGTCCGCACGCCCAACCCGGTGGCGCACAGCTTCTTCAGCCGCCGCGCCGCGAACCCGCTGACGCCCGAGCTCAAGTGGACCGTTTCGGCCCCGGTCTCCCCGGCCAGGGCACGGACCTGGGTAGCGGTGTCACCCCGGCGCAGGACCAGGTCGCCGCCGCGTTCGCGGAGCCCGGACCGGAGGTCGGCGAGGGCTTCGGCGAGGTAGGCGAGGCGGTTGCGGGCCGCGCGGCGGAGCAGGGCGGGTTCGAGGACGAACAGGGGCACTACGGGACCGGGGCCCTCCAGGGCAGCGGTGAGTGCGGGGTGGTCGTGCAGGCGCAGGTCCTGGGTGAACAGGACTATGGAGGGGGCGGCCAACATCGCTCCTTCGCTAAGGGTCGCTTGCACACTACAGCCCGTTATCCCTGGTGGTTACCTTGACCGACGCTGGGTACGGCCCGGTTATGAACCCGTCTCCGAGCCCAGTCGTCCGCCCCGTTGTCGGGGTCTCCAGTTGCCTCCTCGGCGCACCCGTCCGCTACAACGGGGGCCACTCGCGCCACAGGTTCCTCACCGACGAACTCGACCGGCACGTGGACTGGCTACCGGTCTGCCCGGAAGCCGAGATCGGACTCGGCGTGCCCCGGCCGACCCTACGGCTCCAGGACTCCGAGGGCTCCGACCGGGTGATCTCCAGCAAGGACGGCGCGGACCACTCCGACGACCTCGCCAACGTCGCCGACCGGCACCTCGCCGAACTGCGCCGCCTGGACGGCTACGTGCTCAAGAACAAGTCTCCGAGCTGCGGCCTGTTCTCCCTACCGGTGTTCGACGACCACGGCGACCGGTTGCGCGGCACCGGCCGCGGCGCCTTCGCCGCCCGGCTCACCGCCCTGCTTCCGTACCTTCCCGTGGAGGAGCAGGGCCGCCTGTCCGACTCGGTGCTGCGCGAGCACTTCGTGGAGCGGGTCTTCGCACACGCCCGGCTGCGCGCCCTGCTGGACTCGGCGTGGCGCCCGCGGGACCTGGTGGACTTCCACACCCGGCACAAACTCCAGCTCATGGCGCATTCGCCCGACGGCTACCGGGAGACCGGCCGGATCGTGGCCCGGGTCGGGGCCAGCGATACCGAGGAGGTGGCGGCCGCCTACACGGAGGCCTTCCAGCGCACTCTCGCGCTCAAGGCGAGCCGGGGGAGAAACGCCAACGTGCTCCAGCACACCTTCGGGATGATCAGCCCGCTGCTGGACGACACCCGCAGGCACGGCCTCCTGGCCGAGATCGAGGACTACCGGGAAGGGCAGGCCCCGCTCAGCCTCCCGGTGGCCCTGCTGCGCCACCACTGCGCGGCGGAGAACGTGGAGTGGGCAACCAACCAGACCTTCCTGCACCCCTATCCGGATCCGCTGCGGCTGCGGCACCCCGTGGCGGTCTGACCGCAACGACGATGCCCGGGAGCACCGAATCCCGAGATCCCGGGGCCCCGAGGCCCCGGGAGCCCGACCACCCGGGCGCCGGGCACGTCGTAGCTTCTTCCACACACAGCGAACACGTTCAACTACAGTAGGTAATTACAGTCCGCTCGCCCAGAGCAGCTCCGGTTACCCCCGACCCTCGAGGTTCCGACGTGTTCGCCTCCTTCTCCCGCCGCGCCACCGTGCTCCTCGCTTCCTGTGCCGTGGCCCTGATCGCCGCCTCGCTGGCCACCGCACCCCAGGACACACTGGTGGAACGGTTCGGCCACCACCTCTCCCCTCCGGAGCCCGAGCTGGCCACCGGGCACGCCCACTTCCCGCCGGACGCCGAATCAACACCGGCACCGATCCCCCATCCCGGCCAAGTCGCCGTCTGCGACGAGCCCGGCAGCGACGAGGTCGTCCACCTGCCGGAGCCCGGAGCCCACGAGGAGGGCCGCCCGCTGTGGATTCGGCGCCCGCCCGGCCCCGACAGCGCCGACCTGCCCGTCCTGTACCTGCTGCACGGCTCCGCCTCCACCCACCGCACCCTCATGGACGCGGACCTGGGAGAGATGTTGGACCGGCAGATGTGCCGGTCGGGGGTCGAGTTCGTCATCGCCGCCCCGCACGGGCAGGGTCCCGGCGGTTCCACCACGGAGTGGGGCGACGCCCACGACGGAAGCTTCGCCTTGGAGAGTTTCGTCACCGAAACGGTCGTGGCCGCGGTGGAGGGCCACCACCCGCGCCCCGCGTCGCTGCGGGCGATCGGCGGCTTCTCGATGGGTGGTTACGGCGCCGCCGCACTGGCCCTGCGCCACCCCGACCTCTACTCCCAAGCCGTCAGTTGGGCGGGCTACTTCCGCGTGGACGACCCCCACGGGGTCTTCGGGGAGGACACCGCGCCCCACTCCCCCGACCGCCTTCTGGAGCCGGAGGAGGTGCGCGATCTCAGCTTCATGCTGGTCGAGGGGCGCGAGGACCACACCCCGCTCCAGGAGGGCAGCATCCACGGCGAGGCCGAACGGTTCTCCGCACTGCTCACCGACCGCGGTATGACGGTCACCACCCTCAGCCCGCGCGGCGGCCACGATCTGGCCACCTGGACGCGCACCTTCCCGGAGACGGTGGACTTCCTCGTGTCAGGATGGGCTACTACACCCTGACCCCGAACGGGTCAATCCCCGCCCCCTCGGACGGTCCGGTAGGGAACAGTGTGTACCTTCGTCGCTGTTGACGACTACGGCTTGCACACACGACCTGGAGGGACCACCGGTGTCCGGACCCGTACCGTTGGGCGAACAGGCGGCGGTCCCCTCGAGGATCGCGACCGTCAGCCTGCACACTTCCCCCCTCGACCAACCCGGCACCGGTGACGCCGGCGGGATGAACGTGTACGTGGTCGAAGTGGCCCGCCGCATGGCGGAGCGCGGAGTGGCCGTGGACGTGTTCACCCGGGCCACCAGCCCCGACCTCCCTCCGGTGGTCGAGCTCGCGCCGGGCGTGAACGTTCGGCACGTCCCCGCGGGGCCCTACGGGCACCTGGACAAGAACACCCTCGACGAACACCTGTGCCCGTTCATCTTCGGGATGCTGCGCGCCGAGGCACAGGGCGAACCGGGCCACTACGACCTCGTGCACGGCCACTACTGGCTGTCCGGCAAGGCCGGGGTGGTGGCCGCCCGCCGCTGGGGCGTACCGATGGTCCAGACCATGCACACGATGGCCCGGGTCAAGAACGCCGCCCTCGCCGGAGGGGACGCACCCGAACCGGAGGCCCGGGTCAAGGGAGAGGACCAGCTGGTCCGGCAGGCCGACCGGCTCATCGCCAACACCCCGGACGAGGCGCGCCAGCTCACCGACTTCTACGACGCCCGGAGCGACCAGATCAGCACGATCCCGCCAGGGGTCGACCTGGAGACCTTCACCCCCGGGTCCCGTGCCGAGGCCCTGGAGCGGATCGGCCTGCCCCGCGACGCCGAGCTGCTGCTGTTCGTCGGCCGGGTCCAGCGGCTGAAGGCCCCGGACGTGCTCATCCGCGCCGCGGCCGAACTCCTCGAACGCGACCCCTCGCTCCGCTCACGTCTGGTGATCGGTGTCGTCGGCGGCCTGTCCGGCGGCGGGAAGCGGGAACCGCGGCTGCTCACGGACCTCGCGCGCTCGTTGGGCGTGGCCGACGTGATGCGCCTCGAACCGCCACAGGACCGGAGCCGCCTCGCCGACTACTACCGGGCCGCAACCGTGACCGTGGTGCCGTCCTACTCCGAATCCTTCGGGCTGGTGGCCGTGGAATCCCAGGCCTGCGGCACCCCGGTGCTGGCCGCGCGCGTGGGCGGGCTGACCACTGCGGTCTCCGGGGGCGTCTCCGGGGTCCTGGTGGACGGACACGACCCGAGCCGCTACGCGGCGGAACTGCACCGGCTGATCGCGGAACCCGCCTGGCGTGCCAAGCTGGCCGAAGCCGCGCCCCAGCACGCGGCCACCCTGGGGTGGTCGCGGACCGTGGACGAGCTGTTGGCCGTGTACCGGGGCGCCATCACCCCCCGAGAGCTGCAGTTGGCCGCCTGCCGATGACGGCGGCCCGAAGAGAGGCGAGAGGCGAGAACGTGGCGACGGAGACGGAGACGGAGACGGTGCGCGAGAGCGCGATCAGGGCGATCGACCAGGCCCTGGCGGAGAGCGGGCTGGAGGTCGAGCGCCCGCGCACGGGTTCGTTCCTGGTCACGATCCCCGGTACCGCCAAGCTCAAGACCCTGGTGTGGTTGGAGGCCGGTCCGCACAGCCTCACCCTCACCTCGTTCTTCTGCCGCCAGCCGGACGAGAACCACGCCGCCTTCTACCAGTGGCTGACCCGGTGCAGCGCCGACATGTACGGGATGGCCTTCACCTCGGACGAGGTCGGCGACGTGTACCTCCGAGGGAGGCTGCCGTTGGGCGGCGTCACACCCGATGAGGTGGACCGCCTGCTCGGCTGCGTGCTCACCTACTCCGACGAGAACTTCAACACCGCTCTGGAACTGGGATTCGTCTCGGCCATCCGCAAGGAGTGGAAGTGGCGGGTCGACCGCGGTCACGACACCCGGAACCTGAAGGCCTTCGCCCATCTGACCGAGCCGGGGAACGACCAGTAGGGCGGGCTGGCTAGGCTTGTCCCCATGGGAACTCTGGTACTGCTGCGACACGGTGAGAGCGTCTGGAACGCGAAGGGTCTGTTCACCGGCTGGGTGGACGTGGACCTGTCCGCGCAGGGCGAGGAAGAGGCACGCCGCGGTGGCGAGCTGCTGAAGGCTGCCGGGGTGACCCCGGACATCCTGCACACCTCGCTGCTCAAGCGCGCGATCCGCACCGCGAACCTCGCGCTGGAGACCGCCGACCTGCACTGGCTGCCGGTCGAGCGCTCCTGGCGCCTCAACGAGCGCCACTACGGCGCCCTGCAGGGCAAGGACAAGGCGCAGACCCGCGAGGAGTACGGCGAGGACCAGTTCATGGTCTGGCGCCGCTCCTACGACACGCCCCCGCCGCCCATCGCCGACGACGACCCCTACTCCCAGGCCGGGGAGGCGCGCTACAGCCTGCTCCCGCCCGAGCTGGCGCCGCGCACCGAGTGCCTCAAGGACGTCCTGGACCGCGCCCTGCCGTACTGGTACGACAGCATCGTCCCGGACCTGGCCGCGGGCAAGACCGTGCTGGTGGCCGCACACGGCAACTCCCTCCGTGCACTGGTCAAGCACCTGGACGGGATCGGCGACGCCGACATCGCCGGCCTGAACATCCCCACCGGCATCCCGCTGGTCTACGAGCTGGACGACCAGTTCAAGCCCACCAAGCCGGGCGGCACCTACCTCGACCCGGAGGCCGCCAAGTCCGCCATTGAGGCCGTCGCCAACCAAGGCAAGAAGTAACCCGGCACCTGTCCCGCGCCCGTACCGCCTCGGCGGTGCGGGCACCGTCGTTCCCGGGGTCGGCGCGGGAGGGGCCCGGTCGTGGACGGCCCGCTCTTTCCGGGGTCGAACAGGGTCAGTAGACCAGGGCCTGGGCGCCCTCTCGGAGGGTCTCCTCGACGAAGGTCGCCGCGCCCGCGATGCGCACGCCCTCGATCAGGTCGTCTTGGGTAAGGTCCCGGCGGGCGGCGCACTGGGTGCAGACCGTCACGCGGCCCGCGGCGAGCACCCCGGCCAGGAGGTCCTGGAGCGGCGCCGCGTGCGGGAGTTCGAACGCCTCCGCCCGGCCGGGCAGTGCGAACCACGAGGACTCCCCGGTCAGCCAGAGTGAGACGTCGGCCCCGCTGGCCACCGCTGCCGCCGCGACCGTGAAGGCCTGGTTGCACCGCTCGGGGGAGTCATCACCGGCGGTGACTTTGATCACCAGGGAACGAGACATGCCCGTCACCCTACTGAGAGCGCGATGGCGGTGGCGACAGCGCCCGCGATGAAGCAGAGGCCGAAGGCTGCGGACAGTACGATCGCCTCGGTCCGGCGGGGCGAGGTCCGGACCGGCCTCTCCCGGATCCCGTGCTCGATACTGAGCGAGCCGTCCTTAGGCGCGGCCAGCACCACGCGGCCGTCCCGGACCTCGAGCTGGCCGGTGACGCGCACCCGGGCACCGGACCGGATGATCCACTCGCGGTACTCGAACTCGATGGTCTCGCCGCGGAAGACGCCCGAGATCCTGCCTCGCACGCGGGGCAGGAGATCGTCCGCCGCGGCCGCGACCCCCGGCTGCGGACGGCCGACCACGCGCTTGAGGCACAGCTCCGCGTCACGGGGCTCGCTGTCCGCCGGGTCCACGTAGATGCGCTCGGCCGCACCGGTCCGCCCTTCGGCCACCAGGCCGAAGAGCTCGTCGGAGGCGTAGTCGGCGATCGAGTCGCAGGCGCGCTCGCTGACCGCGCCGTCGGACCGGTCGCGTGCGAGGGGACGGTAGTGGCGCAGGACCTCGTGGCCGTGCCACACGCACTCGGAACCGGCCAGTCCGGACTCGACGGGCCCGCCGGGACCGGGGGCGGCCGCACCGGTGAGCGTCACGCGCTGGCCCGCACGGGCGGCGAGGGCGCTGGGCCTGAGCTGGGCCAAACCGCGCTGCCGGAGCCAGCGGCGCATTCCGATGACGGTCAGCGGCAGGAGCACTGCCGCGATGGCGAGCAGCGCCACACCGATCACCAAAAGCACAGGCAGCCCCTTTGAAAGCGTGTCCGAGGTCAGCGACGGCGGTGGGCCCCGAACCCCGTGCCCACACCGCGTCTTACGGAGACAATCTTTACCAGTTCTCCGGGAAAGCGGGGCCAATTGGGCATGTCCAGACCACGGACCCAAGGTGGCACCGGACAGGCACGCCGCGAGTCGTCACCGCCACCCCCTCGTCGCCGTTAGTCTCGGGAGCTATGGACGCTGAGGTACACCCCGATCTGGAGAAACTGTCGTTCCTGTTCGGGCGCTGGGAGGGCGTCGGCGTCGCCGGATACGCCGACGAGGAAGAGCTCCAGTTCGGGCAGGAGGTCGAGTTCACCGTCAGGGACGGTATGCCCTATCTGGACTTCCGGAGCAGGGCCTGGCGGATGAAGGCCGACGGCACGCTCGGTGAGCTCATCACGGAGGAGTCCGGCTACTGGCGGGCCCTGTCCAAGGATGACACCGCCCAGTACGCCAAGGACAACGCCGACAACATCATCCACCTGGAAGTGCTGATCGCCCACAACGAGGGCTTCATCGAGTCCTACCTGGGCAACGTCTTCGCGAACCGGGTGGAGATGGCCACCAACGCGGTGATGCACACCATCACCGGGCTGGAGGTACAGGCCTCGCACCGCCTCTACGGGCTGTTCGGCGACGAGCGGGACACCCTGGGCTACGCCTGGGACCTGGCCGCGCGCGGACACGACCTGCGCTCGTACATGTCCGCTCAGCTGAAGCGGACCGGCGGAGCCGACAAGAAGTAGGCCGCGGAAAGGGCCGCGACAAGGCAAGAACGAACCCCGGGCTGTCTCCCGCGTCTGCGGGGCCGGTCGGACAAATTCCGGCAGCCCGGGGTCCGGGTGTCCGTCTGGGATTCGCGCGAACGACGTCGAGCGAATGCTCAGCGTCGTCCTAGCGGACGGCCACCTCGCCAGTCCTAGAATGAATCATTTCTTGGACCACCTCCTTTCCTGCGTGCCAACGAAGGTACGTCCCGTGGTCGGCGCGGGGCAAGTGTTTTTCTGTGACCTATATCCCCAGGTCACTACCGTGTCTTCGGAGTCTTGAGCGGGCCGGATAGCCTCTGCTGTATGACTTCGCCGCTGCTGACCACACCCGGTGCCGTGAGCGCCGACCGCCCCGACTCCGCCGTCGCCGCGCACTACGGCGACCCCGCACACGAGGCGCGCGCGATCGAACGCTCGAGCGCCTGGGTCGACCGGAGCAACCGGGACGTGGTCCGCGTGAGCGGCCCCGACCGCCTCGGCTGGTTGAACGACATCACCAGCCAGCTGACCCTCGACCTCGCCCCCGGTACCGCCACCGAGGCGCTCATCATGGACACCCGCGGCCACCTGCGCCACCACCTGTCCCTGGTGGACGACGGTGCGGCGACGTGGATCCACACCGAGCCGGGCGGGGGCCCCGGGCTGGCGGAGTTCTTGGACTCCATGGTGTTCATGCTGCGTTTGGAGGTCGAGGACCTCTCCGACGCCTTCTCGGTGCTGACCGTGCTCGGCCCGGATCGGGAGAAGGTGGTCGGCGCGGTCGAAGGTGTACTCACCCGGGCCACCGCCGACGAGACCGACCTGTTCGTGCCCTCAGCCGACCTTGTGGCCACCGCGCAGCAGCTCACCGAGGCCGGGGCCCGAGCGGCGGGCATGTGGCCCTACGAGGCGCACAGGATCGCCGAGCACCGCGCCCGCCCGGGCCTGGACTCCGATGACCGCGCCATCCCGCACGAGATGGACTGGATCGGCTCCGCCGTGCACTTGGAAAAGGGTTGCTACCCGGGGCAGGAGACGGTGGCGCGGGTGCACAACGTGGGCCGTCCTCCGCGCCGCCTGGTGATGCTGCACCTGGACGGCACCGCTGAGCGGCTGCCGGAGCGCGGGAGCGAGATCCAGCTGGACGGCCGCAAGGTCGGCAGGGTGGGGACTTCCGCACGCCACCACGAACTGGGCCCGATCGCTCTCGGATTGGTGAAGCGCAACGCTCCCACCGACGCCGACCTGGTGGTCGACGGCATCGCCGCCCGGCAGGAGGTCGTCGTGGACCCGGACACCGGCGCCAACGCGAACCTCGACGACTTCCGCCGCAAGCCCCGGTAGCTCCGACCCTCTCGGCAGTGCCGCCGGTGCGGCGGCCCCGGCCGCACCGGTGACTCAGCCGGGGCGGAGGTCGCTCTGTCCGGCGACCAGGACGTGGGCGAACTCGGTGCCGTTGGGTGCCAGGAACATGATGTGCGTGGTCACCGTCGCGCCCGGGTTGAGCTCACCCCAGAAGTAGTCCCAGGCAACGGTGGCCTCGGCCTCGATGTCGTTGGCGTATTCCAGCCCCTCGGTGGTGGTGCCGACGGTCCCGTAACTGTCGAAGATCGCCGGGGAGGACCCCTCGTTGGTGACGTTGAGCCGGTAGATGTGGTACTCCCAGCCGTCGGGTGCCGCGGCGAAGGAGCCCGCCCCGTTGGTGATGGTGTCGTCCGTGTAGGCGACCTCGACCACCACGTTGAAGACCCCGACGGACGTCGTGTTCCCGTTGTAGGACGAGGGCGGGGCGGAGTCGGCGAGCTCGGCCCCTGCTGCCTCCTCCGCCGCCGGATCCCTGGGCTCCGGCGCGGTTTCGGCGGTGGGCTCCGGGACTGGTGCGGGCTCGGTTCCGGGTTCGGGCTCCGGTGCGGGCTCGGTTCCGGGTTCCGGCGCGGCCTCCGGTTCGACGGCGGGGCCCTGTTCGGGCTCGGGTGCCGGGTCCTCCTGGCCCAGCACCACCCGCACCTCCGGCGTGGGCACCCCGCCCAGCGTCACCAGACCGGCCGTGCACCCCGCCGCCGCCACGAGCACCGCCACGGGGATGGCGAGGGTCCGCGCGAGCGCGATGGAACGGCTCTGGAACCGTTGGCGGGGATCACTGGCACTCATACTTATGTGACGCACGTCACTTTCGCGGCATTCCGCGATTGTGGCCTCTTTGCCCGCCACCGCCCGTCGCCTCACCCAAGCTCCGCTGCCTCACCCGGGCTCCGCGGCGGGGCAGGGACGAGAACACAACGGGAGCCCGGCAGGCGGACCCACCGGGCTCCCGAAACGGCTACCGGGAGCGTGCCCCGGATGCCCGTCAGCGCAGGGCGGCGGCCATGCGCTCGTCGTGCAGCCGCTCGCCCCAGGACGGGGGCAGCGGGTTCAGCTGACCCACGCGCCAGCGCAGCAGCAGGTCGGCCAGCTGCGGGTTACGCGGCAGGGCCGGGCCGTGCAGGTAGGTACCCAGCACCTGCCCCTGGTAGGCGCCCTCGGTGCGGTCATCGTTGCCGATGCCCTTCACCGTGGTCGACAGCGGACGGGCCTGGCCACCGATAGCGGTCCGGCCCTGGTGGTTCTCGAAACCGGTGATCCGGCCGACGCCCAGCGCCGGGTCGACCTCGGCCACGATCTCACCCACGGCACGGGTCTGGCCGCGGCCGCTGCGGATGTCGAGGATGCCCACACCCGGGAGAGGGTTGGACTCGTCGTCGCCGTAGCTCTCGCCGATGATCTGGTAACCCGCGCAGACCGCGAACACGCACGCGCCCCGGCCGACGGCCCGGCCCAGTCCGCCGTCGGCGCGGAGCCGGTCGGCCGCCAGGATCTGCGGCCGGTCCTCGCCGCCGCCGAGCAGGTAGATGTCCCCCTGCTCGGGCACCGGGTCGCTGGAGTGGACGTGCACGATCTCGGTGGAGATGCCGCGGAGTTCGGCCCGGCGCTTGAGGATGAGGAGGTTGCCCTGGTCCCCGTAGGTGCTGAGCAGGTCGGGGTAGATCCACACGATCCGCAGGGCGCTGCTGTTGTCCGTCATGTGTGTCTCCCCTACTGGACGCGGCCGTACGCCGTGCGGATCTGCTGGAAGGCTGTGTAGTTGGCGATGACGTCGACCTTGGTGATGTCGGGCTGCTCGGCCTTGAGCCGGTTCAGCACCTCGTCCACCCGGTCGGCGACCTCGAAGGACACCCCGTCGGTCTCCAGGCGCAGCGCCAGGTCGGTACGGCGCTCACCCATGACGAACACCCGCCGGTCCTTCAGGACCGTGTAGTCCACGTCCCACAGCCAGGAGGTGTCCTTGCCGTCGGGGATCTGCGCGTTGACCGCGAGGATCACCGGGACCCGGGGCGGGCTGAGGACCGCGAAGGACTCCAGCCACCCGGCGGGGTTCTTGGAGAGGAGCAGCCGGACCTCGACCCCCATGGTGACCACCGAGGTGTAGCGCCCGGCCACTGAGGTGACCTCGCGCAGCCGCTCCAGGGTGCGCTCGGGGTGGATTCCGTAGCCCGCGGCGGTCGCGGCGGCGATCGCGGCGTTGGCGCGGTTCGCGTCACCGGGCAGGTTCATCCGGAGCTTGAGCTGCTGCCCGTCGGGGGCGGTCAGGGTGTCGCTGTCGTTGTCCACCGACCACGTGGCCCGGGGCCGGGCGAGACCGCACTCCGGGCACTCCCAGTACGGGTCCTCCTCGCGCTTGAGGTGGCCGCCGCACTCGGGGCAGCACCAGGAGTCCTCCTTCCACCGCTGACCGGCCGAAACCCAGGTCGCGTTGGGGGCACCGAGGCCGGCCCAGGCCACGAGCGGGTCGTCGGCGTTGGCGATGACATGGGTGTTGGTCTGCGCGAGGGCGGTGCGCCACTTCTTCGCGAGCAGGTTGATCTCGGAGGCGCGGTCCATCTGGTCGCGGCTCAGGTTCATCAGGACCACGAAGGCGGGGTTGGTGGACTGGAGGACCTGCGGAAGGTACTTCTCGTCCACCTCCAGCACACCGTTGACGGCCGCCTTGTTGTTGGCCAGGGCCGTGATGTGCCCGGTGGGCATGTTGGCGCCGTACTCGTTGGTGGCCACGTCGCCGAACTCGCGCAGCGCCTGCGCGATGAGCCGGGTCGTCGTGGTCTTGCCGTTGGTCGCGCTCACCAGGGCCAGGCGGCGGCCTTGGGCGAGTTTGCCGAGCAGGTCCGGTTCCACCTTGAGGGCGACCCGTCCACCGATGACGGAGCCGTCTCCGCGTCCGGTGGCCCTGGACAGGCCTGCTGCACTCCTGCCCAGTACCGAGGCCAGTTGGGCGCGCAAGGGAAGCTCGCTCATCTACTCTCCACCATCGCTAGATCACCCGCACGCTCGCGCTTCGGCGGCGGGCGATGTGTCGGGCCAAGCCTATTGTCCACCGGTGCTCAGACCCGCCAGTCCAATCGTTCGGGTGGCGGCCCGAGGTTGGGTGGGACCTTCTCCGGGTCGGGGCTGTCGTCGGCTCCGGCCGGCTCCAGAGCGTCCGCGGCGTCGGCCCTTCCCGGCGCCCCTGGCGAGTCGGACGGACCGGAGCCCCCGGGCGGCGCGAACCGCGGCCTGGTGTCTCCGGAGCGCCGGTCGGATCGTCGGTCGCCCGTGGCGGAGTCGGACCCGCCATCATGCCCAACGCCCCCGCCGTTACCGGTGTTCCGGGCGTCCTCGGCGGTGGCCAGTGTGGCTGTGGACAGGGTGAGGATACCCGGGTTGGTGTCGGCGATGACCGGACCTTCGGGGCTCAGGACGAGGGCCGCCGTGGAGGGAAGCTCGCGCAACGACTCCGCGTCCAGCCCGCTGGCCCGGGTAGCCGGGTCATCCTCCTCGTCGGCCCGAACCGGGGTGTCGATCTCGGCGGCCTGGGCGGTGGCACGCCCCCAGGCCGTGGCGGATCTCACATGCCGCACGAGGTCGAGAGGGGTGATCGCGGCGGCCGCGTTGCGGATCATCGCCCCGGACTCGGTATGCGGGGAGGGGAAGAAGAGGTCGTCCCCACTCCCGTCGTCCACCTCCTCGTCGGACTCGGTGACGGAACCGCCCACCGCTTCTCCGATCACCTCCGTGAGCCGGTGCAGCGCCAGGCGCTCCGGGTCCCGGCCGTCGTCATCCGGTGCCTCAGCGACCATCCGCGCGAGCTCCTCCGGCCTACCGCGCTGGCGCATCACCACCGACAGGCAGGAGGGGTCGTCGAAGTGCTCCAAGGCCGCGGGCACCGCGTCGCGGAACATGAGGACCACTTCGACCCCGCCGTCAGCGGCCGCGTTCAGGACCTGGTCCACCTCTTCGGCCGGAAGCGTCTCCGCCCCGCAGACCACGACGGTGCGGATCCGTTTCGGGCGCGCCTTCGAGCGCCGTCCCGCAGCCCCGCTCGGCTCGGGCGCGCGGGTCTCCAGCAACTCGCTGAGTGCCGCCACCGCGTAGGTCCCGTAGACCCGGGCCGCGGTCTCGCCCGAAGCCCGGTCCGTGGAGATGATCTTGACCTGTGCGTAAGCGCCGTCGTCCGCGCGGGTTCCGACCGACTCGAAAGGGCTGAGCCGTCTTTCCAGCGCCCAGGCGCGTTCGCGCACGCCCGGGTCGTCGGCGCAGCGCTCGCGGACCCGGGAACGCTCCGCCGAAGAGAGCAGGGCCAGGGCGGGGTCGTCCTCGGCAGCATCGTCCTCCGGAGTCACCAAGGCGCGCAGGCCCCCGATGAGCTGGTCTATGCCGACACCCGGGCCGAGCACCTCCAGCAGCCGCAACAGGAGGGTCTCGTCGGCGTCCACGTCCTCGACCTGTCCGGAGGCGGCGGCCACCGCGGAGAGGATGCGGGCCCGCTGTCCGGCGTCCAGGTTGGTGCCCAGGGTCATCCTGGGCAGGTCAGCCGGGAGGACCCACTGGCGTGGCTCCACCGCACAGCGCCGGGAGAGGTGGACCAGCTCCCGGGCGACCGCGTGGCCGGTGAGATCGACGACGGTGAGGTCCCCGCCCTCACGCAACCGGGAAATCCCGATCGTGGTGAGGAGGGCGGACCAGCCGGTGTCGGTACCGCCCACCACGAGCACCGCCGAAGTTCCCGAGGGCACGGTCAGCCCGTACCAGCGCGGCTGGGCCTCGTAGGCGCGCGCCGCAGCCTGCCATTCGGTGTGTCGGCGCGCGTGCTCGCGCTGCTGCTCGTGCAGGGCCCGTTCCCGTTCGGCCCTCTCCTCGGTCAGCCGTTCCTCGGCCTCCTCGAGCCGCCGCGCGATCACCTGCCGACTCTGCACGAGCGCGAAGGCGACCGGTGCCGCGATAGCCATGCAGGCGAACACGCCGCCCAGGGCGAGGCTGCCCGGCAGGATCCGCATGCCCCACAGCAGCGGGAAGAGCAAGGCGAGGAGCCCGAGTCCGCCCAGGGCGAAGTAGAGCGGCCGGTTGTTCTGCGCCTCGCTGTCGCGCTGCCCGGCGATCCAGTCCTCGCTCAGGTTCTCCGTGTCCCCGGGGGCGGGGCGGCGCGGAGCGGGTCCCGGCGGTGGCAGCAGGACCTTGTGCCGCCATCCGAGGTACGTGCGCCCCGCCTCACCTCGGGGTGTGCTGGCCGCGGTCGCCGATGACCGTGGTGTGGGCACCGTCCGAACACCTCCTGACCGGCGGGAGAGAGGGACCCGCCGGGGAATCGTTCACGCGGGGCTCCGGCCGCGGGGCCGGAGTTCGGGCACTGGGCTGCCAGCACCCGGCGTGCTTGCCACAGACCAGCCGTGGGCCGGGGCGAACACGGGGGTGTCCGCCCGCTCCGGACGACGTGGCCGTGATCATCAGTGAAGCAGGGTCGCCCACCGCTTTCCAGCCCCAATCGCCCACCTGTGGACAACCCGCTCCCGTGTCCCGGCCGGGGCTCCCGGAGGCCTCCGGCCCCGCTCCCGGAGGTTTCCCGCCCGAACATCGGGCATGGTGAGGAGGGACAGAGGCATAAAACGGACTAGTCGCTCCAAGGAGTGAGCCCCCCATCTCGGCCCATCCGATCCTCTTCGGGCTGTTCCTTACAGTCGCGGCGCTGCTCCTGGCCGCGATGGTCGTCACCGCGGTGCTGGGTGCCCGTTGGAACCGGCAGCGGGGACGACCGGGCTTCATGCACCGCGCCCTGCCCACCGACGCTCCGACCTCCGCGGAGATGAGCAGTGTCAAGCCCTACCTCCGCTCCGGAGAGACGGCGCCCGACCCCGAACTGGCGCGCCTGACCGTCTCCGCCGCACGTGAGCTGCTGAGGCGCTGGGACAACCCCTGGCAGACCGTGGGGCTCTGCCTCGTCCTGGGCATCGCCATCCTCAACCTGCTCCAAGTGGCGCTGAACCTCGGCAACTGGCTCCCGGCGGGGTTCGCGATCGCCGCGCTCGCCCTTGGCATCCACCTGCCACTCCAACGGCGCCGCGACCTGTTCCGCGCCCGCCGAGCGATCGAGGCCAACGGTGACCTCGCCGCCGAAGCACCGGAGGCCCCGGCCCCGCCTCCGCCCAGGGAACGCTGAGCCGACCGCCCGGCCGGGATCGGGTTCCGGCCCACAGTTCAGCGCCGCACGAAGTTCCACGAAACCACCCGGAGGTGAACCGCCGTGACAACGACGCAACTCCTCCTCACGGCCCTCACTGCCTTCATGGCCGCCGGTCTGACCGCACTGGTGCTCTGCGCCTTCATGGCCCGGAGCTGGCGCATACGCCACGGGAAGCCATCCCTGCCCTGGTGGAACACCGAGCCGGAGCTGTCGGGCTTCGGCGGCCCGTTCTCCGCGGTGCGTTGGCAGGCGCTGCGGCTGGTGCGCAAGGGGCGCACGGCCGAGGACCCCAAGGTCGCCTACGTGGCGCGTCTCCAGGCCAGGCAGAGGATCCGCCAGTGGGAGAACCCGTGGTGGAACGCCATGATCCTCATGGCGCTGGTGCTCCAGATCCCCAATCTGGCCAACATCGCCACGGGGTCCGAGTCCACGGCGCACACGTTCTTCTGGGGTCTCTCCCTCGTCTTCTTCGTCGTGCTCCTGGTTCTCGCCCCCTTCCAGTTCATCCGCGGTCTCCGCAACGCCAGACAGGCGTGGGACCTCAACGAGAACCGGGCCGCTGCCTACGAGACCGAGCTCGAACGGGAGAAGGCCCACGCCAGAGCCGCCCACCGCGAGGGCCCGGCCCCGCAGTCACAAGAAGCCGACGCCCTCCACACACGGCCGGGTGAGCCCTCATGACGCCGATGCACTACCTCTGGGTGGGGCTGGTTCTCGCGTTCGTACCGGCCCTGATCATCTGCGGGGTCATGGGGCGGCGCTGGCGTCTCCGCCACGGGAAACCACCCGCCCTGACCGGCTTCCATCCGGAGCTGTACACGATCGGTGCCCCCGTCTCCCACCCGGTCAGGAAGGAGGCGGCCCGCCTGGCCCGGCAAGGCAGACAGGCGGACGATCCGGAGATCGCCCATGTCGCCTGTCTGCTGGCGCGGCAGACGATCCGCCAGACCGAGAACCCCTGGTACCGGACGGTCCTGCCCCTACTGTTCCTTTTCCAGGTCCCCAACCTGGTCAATGTGTCCGTCCAGGCCGAGACGCCTTTCATGACTGCGGTGTTCGCCCTCGGCGCGGTGGTGTTGGCTGCGGGTTCCGTGTTGGAGCCCGCGACGAAGACGCGCGCACTGGCCCGCGCACGGACGGCCCTGGAACTCAATCAAGAGCTGGCCGACGCCTACGCTCCCGCTGGCGCTCCCCAGGGCGGTGAGGGGCCGTGACGCCGACGAACATCCTGCTTCTCACCTTCCTGGGTGTCGTGGTGGCCGCGGCCGCCTTCTTCGCGGTCATGAGCCGACGCTGGCGTCTTCGCAACGGGCGGCCACCGTGGTCGGCTCTGATCGGCGAGCCCGAGCTGAGCGGTTTCGGCGGCCCCTTCTCACCGGTCCGACGGGAGGCGAACCGGATGGTCAGCCGAGGTACCGCGGCGGAGAGCGCCGAGGCCGCCTACGTCGCGCGGCTGATCGCCCGGCAGCGGATCCGCCAGTTCGAGAACCCCTGGTCCCAGGCCCTGTGGGCGCTGATTCTGCTCATACAGCTCCCCGGGGCGGCGAACGCGTTCCTGGACACCGACGCACTGTCGAGGATGCTCCTCTACGGCGCCGCCATCGCCGTCATGCTTCTCGTGTTCACGGTCGGCCCCTTCCACATCAGGCGCACCCTCCGCCGAGCCAGGCGGGCGCTGGAAGCCAACGAGCACCGGGCAGCCGCATACGAGGCCGAACGCGAAGGGGAGGAGGCCCGCGCCAGGGCCGAGCACGAACGCGCGGAGGCTGCGGCCGTGGCCGCGTACGAAGAGGACCTGTCCACGCGGTCGGCGGAAGCCGCGGCCGGAAAGCGGGGTGAAGTGCCGTGACGCCATTGGGCATCCTCCTCGCCGTGTGCTTCGGGGCCTCGGCGGCCGGTGTGGTCACCTGCGCCGTCATGGGCCGACGGTGGCGGATCCGGCGCGGAAAACCGGCCGCCATGTGGGCTCTCGATCCCGAACTCCACGGGGTCGACTCCCCCTTCTCCGAATCGGTCCGCAAGGAGGCCGCCCGCCTGGCCCACAGGGGCGAGGCCGCGGACCGGCCGGAGACCGCCTATGCCACGCGCCTGTGCGCGAAGCGGGCCGTTCGACAGAACGAGAACCCCTGGTACCGGGCGATCCTGCCGCTCCTGTTCGTGTACCAGGCCCCCTACTTCGCTGTGCAGGCAGTGCTCGCCGACACAACCGGGATGACGCTCGTGCTCGCCTCGTGCGCGGCACTGTTGGCCGCGGGGGTCGTTTTCCTCCCCGTCCAACAGGTGCGCCTGCTGGGCCGGGCGATCCGGGCCTGGGAACTCAACCAGGACCTGGCCAGGGCATACCCGGCCACTGCCAAGGGCGCGGGAACGGACTCGACCGAAAGGCCGAGGTGAATCCCGTGAACCACCCGACGCTCTACTCGTCCCTGCTGATCGTGGTCCTGTTCGGATTGGCCGCGTGCGTCTTCCTGCACGTCAAAGCCCACCGCTGGAACCGCGCCCGGGGGCGCCCCGGTTACTGGAGCTGGGCACCCACAGGGGAGACCACGGGCCACGAGGAGCGCCGCCGTGTCCGGCACCTGGTCAGGTCGGGTGAGACCGCACCGGACGCGGCGACGGCCCATCTCACCGTGCGCGTCGCCCAGGACCTGCGCCTCCGCTGGGAGAACCCGTGGGCGTGGAAGGCGCAGACCCTGGTCTTCGCAATAGTCGCCCTCAACACGGTGAACCTGATACTGAACAGACCGGGCACCCCGTGGATGGTGCTCATCGCGGCACTCGGGGCCGCGGCCGCCCTGACCGCGGTCGTCCCGTACCAGCGGCGCCGCGACCTGCGCAGGGTTGGGAAGGCGGTCCGGGCCAACGAGGACCTCGCCGCGGAAGCGCCCGAGGAACCGCCCGAGCGCGCCCCGGAGTGGGGTGATCAGTGGCGCAAACCCTACTGACCCCTGCCCGCAGCACCCTCGGAGGTGAACCGCCGTGACGGTACTCGTCTATGCGCTCGCTGCACTGAGCGGTGTCCTCTTGCTCGTCGCCGTTTTCTGCCTGGTGATGAACTTCCGCTGGAAGAACCGGAACGACCCGATCTGGAATCCGCTCCTCGACCCGGAACCGGACATGGCCAGCCCTCCCCTGTCACAGGCGAGACGGGAAGCGGTCCGGCTGATCCGCGACGGCGCGGCCGCGGGCAACCCGGAGACCGCTCACGTCGTGTGTCGGCTGTCCAGGAACATACTCCTCCAGCTCTCCAACCCCTGGGAGACCACCGGGTGGGTGGCGATGCTCCTCGGCCAGGGGATCGCGCTCGGCCTCACCCTCCGAACCCTGGTCGAACACCCGCTGGCGATCGTTCTAGGCGGGACCCTGTGCGTACTCCTGGCCGGGATGGTCACCGTGTGGATACCACTCGCACGCAGGAGGGCCCGGTCCCGGGCCGAGCGCGCCCTGACCCTGAACCGGGAACTGGCCGCCCCCTACACGGTCGGGAAGGAGTGACGGCCCCGCGAGACCTACTCGCCCCAACCACGGCAACTCCGGAGGTGAACCGCAGTGATCGTCTTGTACGCCACGCTCTTGGGGCTGGCCTTCGTCCTCTTCGCGGCCGGGTTCTTCTGCTTGGTGATGGGCTTCCGCTGGAAACGCCGGCACGGGGAACCCACGGTCGAGGTCATCGACCCGGAGCTGACCCGCTTCGGCAACCCCTTCTCACCCGTGCGCAGGGAGGCCGACCGGGTGCTCCGCGAGGGTGTGGCGGCCGAGCGGTCCGACGTCGCCTACGCGGCGTGCCGCTTGGCGAACAGATCACTCAAGGAGCAGCACAACGTCTGGTTCCGGTACGCCCTGCCCCTCATCCTCCTCGCTCAGCTGCCCAACATGGTGGCCCAGTCCGTCAACCTGTTCGACGAGGTCGCCGCCCTCTCCCTGACGTTCGGCGGGCTGGTCGCCGGGATGGCGCTCGTCGTCATCGGGATGCTCGTCAGCCAGAAGCGCGCTCGCAGGCGCGCCCGGCGGACCCTGGAGCTCAACCGGGACCTGGCCGACGTCTTCGAGGCCGAGCACGGGACAGCGGACGGCCTGGCACCCGGAACGCCCTGAGAGCCTGGTGACAAAGGGGGTTTGGTTACCCTCCCCTTGGTGTGTGCCGCTTTCCGCGTGGGTGGGAGTCCACGTGGGTGGGAGTCCGCGTGGGTGGGAGTCCGCGTGGGTGGGAGTCCGCGTGGGTGGGAGTCCGCGTGGGTGGGAGTCCGCGTGGGTGGGAGTCCGCGTGGGTGGGAGTCCGCGTGGGTGGGAGTCCGCGTGGGCTGGGGTTCCCTGCGGGTGCGAGGTTGCCCCGTTTCCTGCCGCTTGATGGTGGCCGTCTCCGCTGCGCGCGTCAAGGTCGTCGCCATCGAGCGCTTCGCGCATCATTGGCGCTCCACCTTGACCCGCTTCGCTACGACGGCGGGTGGGCGGCTATCAGGAAACGGGGGACGTGTGGTCGGGGCCCCAAGGGGCCCTTCGGGCCCCGAGCCTTCGGCCCGAAGGGCCGGGCTTCGCCCGGTCCGGCCGTGGCCGGCCGGATCCCTTCCCATCCGTCTGGTTGTGTCGGTCAGCGCGTCGCAATCCAGTGACCGGTGGGCGACGAAGGACCCGAACAGGCCGGGCGCATGGCGAAGCGCGTCCCACCGGACTTCCGGTCAGGCTCAGGCCCCCTTTCCAACGATGATCTTGCCCCTGTCTCAACCCTCGACGGCCGAGGGTGGAGCTGGGGGCAAGATCATCGGGGATCAACCGGTTTCGGACGCAACGGATACCCCTACCAGGCCGGTTCCGGACACCGGGGCCGCCCCCCGGGGGGCGGCCGCTACCCCCGGTGGAGGCACCCGGGACACCGACCCCCCGCCCAGAAGCACCCGGGGCCGGTGAGCCCCCTCCCTGGAGGCAATCTCGGCGCCCACAATGCCTCCAACAGGGGGGCTCACCACGCCCCGCCCCGCACCCGGCCGGGCCACCGGCACCACCCCACCCCGACCGACCCAACACCGAGCCGCCAGACCGGGGGGACGCGCCCAGCCACCCAGGCACCTGTTCGGGCCCTTCGTCGCCCACCGGCCACTGGATTGCGACGCGCCTGCCGACACAACCAGACCCACGGGCAGGAACCCGGCCGGCCACGGCCGGACCGGGCCGCAGGCCCGGGGCAGTACCCGGCCGAAGGCCGGTCCCGTAGCCACCCCGACCACACGCCCCCCGTTTCCTGACTGCCGCCCACCCGCCGTCGCAGCGAAGCGGGTCAAGGTGGAGCGCCGCTCGCGCGCGAAGCGCTCGACGGCGACGACCTTGACGCGCGCAGCGGAGACGGCCACCATCAAGCGGCAGGAAACGGGGAAACCACCCGCACCCAACAACAAACCCCCAGCCCACGCGGACTCCCCCACCCGCAGGGAACCCCACGGCCACGCAGGACCGAACCCCACCCACGCGAACTCTCCCACCCACGCGGAAAGCGGCACCCACGCGGCAAGCGGCACACCCCAAGGGCTGGGCAACCAAACCCCCTTTGTTACCACGCCCTGAGAAACAGCGCGGCGCCGGTACCGGACGGATCTCTCCGTCGGCACCGGCGCCGTGCGCTCGGTGTCCGTTCGGCCCCGGCGGGGCAGGGCCCGGGCCGCGGCCCCTAGGACCTAGGCCTGGACCTGGACGTCGATGACCTTGCCGACCTCGGCCTGGACCGGGTACTCACCGGTGAAGCCCTTGGAGGCCAGCACGCGTACCTTCCACGACCCGTCGGCCGCGAAGAAGCGGAAGGTGCCCTCGTCTCCGGTGGCGACCTCCCCGACGAAGTCGTCGGACTCGTTCAGCAGCCGGGCGTAGGCGCCGCGCAGGGGCTGACCGTCACGGGTCACCGTGCCCTGGATGACGGCCTGGTCTCCCGCGTCGACATCGGCCAGGGCGACGCCGCCCTCGGGTGCTCCGCAGCTGTCGCTCACTTGGCCTCCGCCTCTCCGAGCTCGACCGGAACGCCCACCAGAGAGCCGTACTCGGTCCAGGAACCGTCGTAGTTCTTGACGTTCTCCAGCCCGACGATCTCGTGCAGGGCGAACCAGGTGTGCGAGGAGCGCTCGCCGATGCGGCAGTACGCGATGATGTCCTTGTCGAGGTCCACCCCGGCCTCGGTGTAGAGCTCGCGCAGCTCGTCCGCGGTCTTGAAGGTGCCGTCCTCGTTGGCCGTCTTGGCCCACGGGATGTTGCGCGCGGTCGGGATGTGGCCCGGGCGCTGCGAGGTCTCCTGCGGCAGGTGCGCGGGCGTCAGCAGCTTGCCGGTGAACTCGTCGGGCGAGCGGACGTCGACCAGGTCCTTGGTGCCGATCGCGTTGACGACCTCGTCGCGGAAGGCGCGGATCGAGGAGTCCTGCTCCTTGGCCTTGTACTCGGTGGCGGCCCGCTCCGGGACCTCCTTCACGAGCTCGCGGGAGTCCAGCTCCCACTTCTTGCGGCCGCCGTCGAGCAGGCGCACGTTGTCGTGCCCGTACAGCTTGAAGTACCAGTAGGCGTAGGCGGCGAACCAGTTGTTGTTGCCGCCGTACAGGATGACCTGGTCGTCGTTGCCGATGCCCTTGGCGGACAGCAGCTTCTCGAAACCGGTCTGGTCCACGAAGTCACGGCGGACCGGGTCCTGGAGGTCCGTCTTCCAGTCGATCTTGACGGCGCCGGGGATGTGGCCCTTGTCGTAGGCGGACGTGTCCTCGTCAACCTCCACGAGGACGACGTTGGCGTCGTCCAGGTGAGCCTCCACCCAGTCGGCGTCCACTAGGACGTCGGAGCGGCTCATGGGGAACCTCCTGTTTTTCAGTGCGGTATGACATACGCGGTCGGTGCGTTGCGTTCCGGGCGCGCTCTGCCCGGAACGGGGGATTCAGGCGGCTTCTCACCGGCCCGAACGGCGGGCGTCCGGGTGGTCCCCGCAACCGGCGGGAGCCGGAAAGTACACGGGAGAAGCACTGCGCGTAGAAAGGGCGGGCGCGGCGCTACCGAGCCGCCCCTGGCACACAGGGGTTTCGTGGAAGCTGGCCATCGAAGCGCCGGAGCGCTGTCCGTCGAAGGTGACCTGCAAAGGAATTCATCCCAGCTGCGTGCACGGGGGAGGGCCGGTCGCACGGAGCGGGCGGAGGCTTCGGAGAACCCGTCCGCCCTAGGGACACGGACAGAGCGCGGCGGCGACGCGGCAGAAGTCCACCGCACGTCGCTTCGTCAGATACGCGCTCGTCAAGGAAGTCACGTCCTAGACGCTACAGGCCGGACCGCGCTCTTGTCACGGGTGGGCTGGGTCACAGGACGGCTTCGCCGACCGCGGCGATCACGTCGGCCTTGCGGGGTTGTCCCCCGGCACGGCGGACGATCCTGCCCGACGGGTCGAGCACGAACACCGTTGGGGTTCCGCGGATCTCCAGGTGCCGCACCAGGTCGAGCCGGGATTCGGCGTCGATCTCCACGTGCACGACGCCCTCGACCATCTCCGCCACGTCCGCCAGGATCCGACGGGTGGCGCGGCACGGCTGGCAGAAGGCACTCGAGATCTGCACGAGCGTGGCCCTCGGGCCCAGCTCGGCGCCGAGGAGGCCGGCGCCGAGCGTCTCCGCCGCGGTGTTCATCAGGCGTCCTCAGAGCCCATCAGGGGGACGTCCTCACCGGTGCCGGTGACCTGCAGGCCGTTGGAGGTGGCCTCCATTTCGGTGATGCTCAGGCCGAAGGGCAGCTCGGGCACCTGGGCGCTGAAGGTCAGCATGTTCGTGACCGCGCCGCTGACGTCGACGGGGGCGTCGCCCACCTCGATGTCGACCGGGGTCACGTGGAGGGTGTCGCCCTCGACGGTGAACTCGCCGCCGCTGGTGACCGTGGTGCTCAGGCCGAGCTCGGAGAGGGCGAGCTCACCGCTGATCCGGGGCTCCCCGTCCTCGTTGCTGATGGTCATGCCCTCGGGCAGGTGCGGGTTGAAGTAGGAGTAGGGCACCACGAAGGAACCGTCGATCTCGCCAGCGGTCACCGTGGGCTCGTCCATGAGGTCGCTCAGCGGCGCTTCGACGTCGGAGGCGGTCGCCTCGACCTGTTCGACCGTCACCCCGTCCATGGTCGCGCTGTCGGCGGTGATGTCGATCTCCGTGTAGGTACCGCTGACGACCTGCGGGAGGAACGCCCAGCCCGCGATGGAGACTTCCGGTTCCTCGGACATTTCCATCTGCTGCGCCATGCGCTCGGCAAGGGTGTTCTGCGCGAACGCGCGCGCCCCGATGTCCGCCGCCACGACGAGCACGGCGACAAGGATCAGGAAGACGACAAGAAACTTACGCATCGGACTCCCAGCACACTTTCTTTCGCTCCGGCGCGCCTCTCGACTGGGTCATCCGGCCGGTATCGGTCACACGCCACTGGCACCCGACGGGTGCCGGTCATGAAAAACCTGTAGGGAAGGCTACTTCACTCGGGATTGGACGCAGGTTGCCTCTCGTTGGTTCCGCCCCAGGCCGCTGAACTCGCACCTCTGGAAGGGACCCCCCACCCGTGTTGGAGGATTGCCAGCCGTGAAAACCCTGCTCAGGACTGCATGAGCATGGCTGCGAGGCCGTCGTTGGCCGCGGCACCGGAGAGGGAGAGCTCGATCACGTTGGTGGCCACCACGTGCCCGGACAGGCGGCGGGTGAACTCCACGATGTGCGGCTGCTGGTCGTGCTCCTCCTGAGCGAGCTCGTCACGGTAGATCGCGTAGACGATGCGCTGCAGGGGCGCTCTGGGCACCGTGTGCGCGGCGAACAGCAGAGTGTCCGGTTCGCGCTTGGAGACCTCGGCGACGACGGCGTTGGCGAGCTGGTCGAACCCGCCCCCCTGGCCTTCGGCGAGCGTGTAGATCGTGATGACACCGCGGACCTTGGCCGACGCACCCGCGGGCGCCTCCCCGTAGAGGTCGTCATAGGGGTCGGCGTTGCGGCGTTTGCGGCGCACGGGCTCCTCCTGGGGCTCGTCGTCGTACTCGTCGTAGTCGTCGTCGAAATCGTCGTCGTAGTAGTCGTCATCGTCGTCGAAGGGGTCGCGGCGGGGCTTGGCCGCCAGGGCCCCGGCGCCCCAGAGGGCGGAGATGGCGCCGAGCATCAGCAGCGGGCCGATCGCGTCCAGGCCGAAGCGGCCGACGACGACGGAGAGGATGGAGGCGAGGACGAGGAGGCCCAGCACCGCGAGGTCCGTCATCCCGGAGCCTCGGGTGCCGCGCCTGGCCACGGCGATGATCGCGACGACGAGGAGGACGGCGACGAAGACCTGCGCGCCGTTCACGAGCGCGCGCGGGATCAGGTCGTAGTGTTCGCCCAGCGGGGGGAAGGAAGCGTCGAACCTGCCGCTGGCGCGGTCGGCCGCCAGCACCACCAGGGGGACGATGGTCAGGGCGCTGAGGAACAGGCGCGAGGTGAAGCGGGCGTTCGGCGAACGGACCGCGTACTCGAAGGCGCCCCACGCCATGAAGAGCGGGCCTATGAGGCTGACACCGATATGCAGCAGGCGGAAGGTGAGCTCGCCGAAGTCGAACATCGCGCCTATCACCGCGGCGCTGAGCCCGACGGTCATGCCCAGGGCGGCGACCAGCCAAGCGATCGCGGCGATGCTGGGACGGCGTTGGGCATACGCGGTCAGCGCGGCGGTGGCGCTCCAGCCCACCAACGCGCTTATGAATGTCAGTCCTACCGTGACCATCTCGACAATGATGCTGCACGCGAGCGGGTGGATGTGCACCGAGTGCACTCTTGGGAGGTCGGGCTCGGGGACGATCCCGCAGAGTGGAGGCCGAAACCGCACCCGGGACTGTGAGCTTCATCACTGGACTTGGCGCCTTTGCGCAGCCGCGACACGGGAGTCGCGGGTGGTCGTAGGCTCGCATGTACGCGGGGAGCGCCACCCCGGACACCGGAGGGCCGCCTCCCCACCCGAGCCAGGAGAGAACCGTGTCACACGACGCCGTGTCCCCGGAACCGGTCGGCCCCGGAGCCGCCTTCTTCGACGTGGACAACACCCTGATGCGGGGTGCGTCGATCTACCACTTCGCCCGCGGCCTGGCCTCCCGCGACCTGTTCACCACACGGGACCTGATGCGCTTCGCGTGGGGCCAGACGGTGTTCCGGCTCACCGGCAGCGAGCAGCCCGAGCACATCAACGCGGCGCGCGAGGCGGCCTTGGCCTTCGTGGCCGGACACGACGTCGACGACCTGGTCGCCCTGTGCGAGGAGATCTACGACGAAACCATGGCCGACCGCATCTGGCAGGGCACCCAGGCGCTGGTTCAGGGCCACCTGGACGCGGGACGGCCGGTGTGGCTGGTCACCGCCACCCCGGTGGAGCTGGCCCAGATCATCCGTCGGCGACTGGGACTGACCGGCGCGCTGGGCACCGAGGCGGAGAGCATCGACGGGGTGTACACGGGACGGCTCAACGGCGACCTGCTGCACGGCCCCGCGAAGGCCGTCGCCGTGCGGGCGCTGGCTGAGAAGGAGGGGCTGGACCTCGCGGCGTGCTCGGCCTACAGCGACTCCTCGAACGACCTCCCGCTGCTGTCGCTCGTGGGAGATCCGCACGCGGTCAACCCGGACGGCGACCTCCGCCGGTACGCGCGCACCCACGAGTGGCCGGTCCACGACTTCCGCAGACACCGGGCGGCGCTGAAGGTGGCCGTACCCGCCGCCGTGGCGGGCGCCGTCGCCGGGGCCGTGGCGGTACGCGCGGTACGGCACCGCCGGGCCCTCACGCTGCCCTGAGAGCCGCTCAGAGCCGCCGGTAGAACACGGGCCGGGCCTTCATGCCCGCGCCGCGGAGATCGGCGCGCACCCGGCGGAAGAAACTCGGCCTGGTGAACTGGGCGAGCAGGAAGCGGGCCGGGCCGCTCGGCAGCCGCACGTGGTTGACGAGCTCGAAGGGCGCCTCCCCCAGTGGCTGGAGGAGGGTCGAGTTGTCGACACCGATCCGGCTGACGTACCAGCGGGTCAGACCTTCCCACACCGCCACGGCACGATCGGGGTCGGGCGCGGTGAAGTGGTTGAGCAGGAAGGTCGCACCGGGGTCGCTCCCGGTCTCACCGATCCGGCGCGTGTTCCGGGCGGTCATCACGAGTTCTCCGTCCAGGCGCCCGTAGGCCTCCGAGGCGAGGACTTCCGCCACGGCCTCGGGAGAAGCGGTAGTGACGAGCAGGACGACGTCGAAGCGCGGCCCGCCCTCGAGAGGCGGCATGAACACCGCTTCGTAGACCGTGGTGGCGACGGCCCCTGGGAGCGCCTCCAGCTCGCCAGCGAGCGCCCGGAACTCCTCCAGGGCATCGTCCCGCGCCCTGCTGCGCCGGACGAAGGGCGCATGTCCGGGCGGTGCGACGCGCGCCCCGACGTACACGTAGCCGTACGGGTGAGGGTCGAGGAAGCAGGTGCGGTGCCGCTCCGGGTCGTTACTAGCCATGGGTCACTCCTCCTCTGGGGATTCCCCCGTCACCTCCGGCGGGGAAGGCTCCGTGGAGACGACGCTACCCATTACACTTCGTATATCCAAACAGTTTGGATATACGAATAATATGATCAGGGGTATGGCAGACGACAGGACTCCCGGGTCCCCCGGCACCCCGAACCGCTTTCTCGTGACGGAACTGGGGGTCATACCGCAGTTGGAGGTCTATTTCAGGCGCATCAAGGTGGACATGCCCGACGACGTCGCGGCCGTGTTCGCCGAACACGGGCTGACCGCGCGGCACGGCGGTGTACTCGGGCAGTTGGCCGTGGCCCAGGCGCTCGGGGTGTCCGAACTGGCCGGGCGGATGGCGGTGTCGCTGCCGACCGCGAGCGAGTTGGCGGGAGACCTCAGGCGTGCCGGGCTGGTGGTGTCAGAGGAAGATCCGGACAACCGGCGACGCACGCTCCTGAGCCTGGCCGACGACTACCGGTCCTCCGTGGAGTCTTTGGTGACCGCACGGGCGGCGCCGCTCCAACGTGCGATGGAACGCCTGTCCGAGCAGGACAGGGAGGGTTTCGCCGCGGGACTCCGGGCGTGGGCCGACGAGATGCGCGACTGGTGAGTGCGGGGTTCGGGGCCTAACGCCCCAGGGTGGCGCGGGCCAGGGCGAGGACGTGCACCGGGCGCAGACCCGTGGCGCGGGGCGGGCCGCCGCGGTCGTGCGCGTACGACTCGAAGGCCTCGATAGAGCTGTAGGAGGGCGCCCAGTCCAGAACCCGGACCAAGGGTGCCGGGTCCAGCTGCGAAGCGGTCAGGCCGGCGCCCACCGAGCGGGCGGCGCTGGAACTGGCGTAGTCGATCCGGCCGTGCTTGGCCATGCCCCGCAGCACCTTGAGGCCGCGGGCGGGGACGGGCAGCCGCTGGCCGCCGATCCTGCGCAGGCAGTGCGAGAGCGGGACGGCGTCCGCACCGGCGACGTCGAAGAAGCCGGTCTCGTCGCTGAGAGCCGTACGCACCAGCGCCTCGACCCCGTCGTCCTCGTGCAGGAACTGCACTCGCGGATCGCGGCCCATCACGGTGGGGACGACACGGGAGCACATGTAACGGGTGAGCGGGGTGTCCACCGAAGGACCGATGAGGTTGGCGAACCTCAGGACGGCCACGGACAGATCGGGGCGGCGCCGCTGGAGGCCGCGGGTGTGCCGCTCGACCTCGGCCGCGTCATCGGCGTCCAGGGTGGCGCTGGAGCGCACCACGAGCCGCTGGACGGTGGAGGAGCGCTGGGCCGCGCCCAGCACCCGCATCGTGCCCAGGAGGTTGTCCTCCCGGTTGGGACCCTTCGCCGTGTCCAGGCCCAGGTGCAGGACCAGTTCGGCGCCGGAGCCGGCGACTATGCGGTCCAGGCTGCCGTCGTGGAGGTCGACGTGCTGGTAATCAATACCCGTGTTCCCGCTCGGTGGCGGGGCGGAGTCCGCGCCGATCACCCGATGTACACCGGGCTCCTTGCTCAGGGTCTGGGCGACCCTTGCGGCCAAGGGGCTGGAGACCCCGGTGACGAGTACGACACGAGCCATGGCTACACGTTCCTTGGAAGGAGACGATAGTGGTCCGGATGGCCCGCGGACCGTTCACCCGCTTGGGGTGAACCGGCGACCGCGACCCGTGAAACACAACAGTGGTTCACCCAGAAAATTCCATTGCGGTGGCAAACCCCACGCAAGGAAAAAGAAGTGTCTCCGCGTCCGGGGCGTGCCTGGGGCCCGCCCGCGCCCGCGGAGAGACGACGTTCGCCGCGAACGGTCCTACTTCTTGTTGCGACGCGCGACACGCGTGCGCTTGAGCAGCTTGCGGTGCTTCTTCTTCGCCATCCGCTTGCGGCGCTTCTTGATGACGGAACCCATGGGATCACCTTCTCGCTGACGAGTGAGTACGGACATGCCGAACCACCGGTGACGGACACCTGCTGGCTCGGATGCGGTTGCTGGGCTCGCTCGGGCACACACGCGCGCGAACGCGCGGGTGGACCGGTACGACCGGGGCGTGCCCCGGGGAGGACGACGTTCTCAAGACGCACGTCTACCGCACCCGTGCGCCCAGCTTACCGCTACGGGTAAGCGGCGCGGGTCACGCCCCGGGAAGCGACGGGCCGTCCTTGTAGAGCACGGCGGCCGGTTCGGCGTAACTGACGCTGGCCAGCCGCTGATCCGCGAAGGTCAGCGACGTGACACTGGCGAGATTACATTCCCGCAGGTCGGGCCGGTGCCAGAGACGCTTGCCCTCGGCCGCGCGGCGGGACATCCAGATCGGCAGCTGGTGGCTGACACACACGGCCTCGCGGCCCCAGGCGGCCCTGCGAACAGTCTTGATGACCTCGACCATCCGGTCGACGATCTCCTGGTAGGGCTCGCCCCAAGAGGGCTTGAAGGGGTTGTAGAGCCGCTTCAGCACCTGGGGGTCGCGCACCGACCGGCCGGACAGCGACATTCCCTCGAACTTGTTGGCCGCCTCGATGAGCCGGTCGTCCAGGGTCACCGGAAGGTCGAAGGCCTTCTCCAGCGGGACCGCGGTCTCCTGGGTGCGGTCCAGCGGCGAAGAGAACAGGGCCGCGATGTCGTGGCCCTCGAACCAGTCGGCGGCCATCTCCGCCATCCGCTGTCCCCGGTCGCTCAGGTGGTAGTCGGGCAGCCGACCGTAGAGAACCTTGTCGGGGTTGTACACCTCACCGTGCCGGAGCAGGTGGACGACGGTGGTCGTGGTCATCGTGGCAGCTTTCTGTCTCGATTACGGGCTCTGTGTCCGGGACTCGGACGCCGGTTCAGCCCTGGGCCCGGGCCGCCGCCTGCGCGGCCTTGGGCAGGGCCGAGACCACCCTGTCGATGGCGGCGTCGTCGTGCGCGGAGGAGAAGAACCACGACTCGAAGGCCGCGGGCGGCAGGTAGACGCCCTGCTCGAGCATGGCGTGGAAGAACGCCGCGAACACCTTGGTGTCCGTGCCTCGGGCGGTGTCGAAGTCGGTCACTTCGTGGTCGGTGAAGAACACCGTGAACAGGTTGCCCCCGCTCTGGACCCGGTGGGTGACGCCCTCGGCGCTGAGAGCCTTGGAGATCTCGGACTCGACCTGGGCGGAGACCCGGTCGATGTGCTCGTAGACCTCCGGGGTGGCACCGCGCAGGGTCGCCAGGCCGGCCGCCGTGGCCAGCGGGTTACCGGAAAGGGTGCCCGCCTGGTAGACGGGGCCGTCCGGCGCGAGGCGGTCCATGATCTCGGCGCGCCCGCCGAAGGCCGCCGCGGGCAGTCCGCCGCCCATGACCTTGCCGAAGGTCACGAGGTCGGCGGCCACGCCTTCAAGGCCGTACCAGCCGGAGGCGCTGACACGGAAGCCGGTGAGGACCTCGTCGAGGACCAAGAGCGCGCCGCTGGCGTGCGCGATCTCCTTGAGGCGGGCGTTGAACCCGGCCTTGGGCGGGACGACGCCCATGTTCGCGGGGCAGGCCTCCGCGATCACGCAGGCGATGTCGTCACCGTGCTCGGCGAAGGCCCGCTCGACGGCCTCGACGTCGTTGTAGGGCAGCACCAGGGTGTCCGCGGCGCTGGCACCGGTGACTCCCGGCGAGTCCGGCAGGGCGAACGTGGCCAGGCCGGAGCCTGCGGAGGCGAGGAGTGCGTCCACGTGCCCGTGGTAGTTGCCCGCGAACTTGACGACCTTGCTGCGCCCGGTGAACCCGCGCGCGAGCCGGATCGCCGACATGGTGGCTTCGGTCCCGGAGTTGACCAGGCGGACCCGCTCCGCCGGGGTGCGCTCGACGATCAGCTCGGCGAGTTCGACCTCACCGGGTGTCGGAGCGCCGTAGGAGGTCCCGGCCGCGACGGCGCCGTGGAGGGCTTCCACGACCGAGGGGTTCGCGTGCCCCAGGACGAGCGGCCCCCAGGAGCAGACGAGGTCGACGTACTGGCGGCCTTCGGAGTCCGTGAGGTAGGGGCCTTCGCCCTTGACGAAGAACGGCGGGGTGCCGCCGACGGCACCGAACGCGCGGACAGGCGAGTTCACGCCGCCGGGAACGACGGCGGCCGCCCGCTGGAAGAGCTCTGCGGAAGTCTGTTGAGTACCCACCTCACCAGTGTGTCAGCTGTCTCCGCCGCCGTGACCGTGACCCGCCTCGCAGCGATCTTCCTTCCCTCCCGGTGCGCCCAGACACACGTGTGCCCTGCCCCGAAGGGAAAGGGCAGGGCACACGGGCTCGGGGGTCTAGACGTTGGCGCGGGTGTCCTTAGGGGACTGCTGGGTCTCCGGGGGCTGGCCGGGCCTCTCGGCCCGGAGCAGGGGACGGAGGAGGTCGAACTCCGCGAGCTTGTCGACGAGGGCGGTCATCGGGCGGGCCATCACGAGGGAGACCAGCGCGGCGACCAGGGCGCCGACGATGAGGCCGACGGTGACGTCGTGCGGGTAGTGGGCGCCGACGAGGACGCGGGAGAAGGCCTCGAGGACGGCGAACAGGATCGCGGCGACGGCGAAGCGGCGCCAAGCGACGATGACCGCGGCGGCCGCGGCCCCGGCGATGGCGGCGTGGTTGCTGGGGAAGGACCAGTCGCCGATCGGGTCGCACGTGGCGATGGTGCTCAGATCGGTCATGGCCTGACAGGGGCGCAGCTGTTCGAAGAACGACTTGAGCGTGACGCTGGCGCCGTAGGCGATGACCGTGGCGACCGGGGCGAACAGGGCCAGGCCGACCAGTCGGGAGTTGGCGGAGCGGGCCCGCCACCAGGCCATGAGGAAGAGGATCGCGAAGGCACCGAGGAGGAGGTCGGTGCCCCATTCGGCCGCGGTCTGCATCCAGGGGTCGAGTCCGGCACCGAACTCGATCACGGCCCGCGACCAGGCGGCACTGATGGCGAAGATCTCGGAGACCATCTCACTCCATTGGAGACGTGAGGGGAGAAGAGTCGCTGGGACAAGCAGGGGGAAGGCTCGGCGACGTCCCGGTGACGGGACTCCCACGGGCTAATGACTGGAAGGTTCCCATCTTGTCATCTACCGGGGACTCCCAGGTCCGCAAGAGCGGGATCCTTACGGAGGAGCTGGAGTCCGCCCAGCGCAACAATGCTCGCCCCGACACGACTCCCGTGCTCTACCGGTGAGTAATTTGGACTGGTCCACCCGTTTGCCTCCACAGAGCGGAGCTGTCATGGCCACGAACTTCACCACGGCGGACCTGATCGACGACCACGGCGACACCCTGCGCAGCTGCTCCACGCAGTTCCGCCAGTACGGGAGGCACCAGGTCTTCTCCGGACCGATCCGCACCGTCCGCTGCCACGAGGACAACGGGATGGTCAAGCAGGTCCTCAACTCCCCCGGCGGGGGCGCGGTCCTGGTCGTCGACGGAAACGGCTCCCTGCGGACCGCCCTGATGGGCGACCTGATCGCGGAGGCCGCGGTGCGCAACAACTGGGCCGGGGTGGTCATCAACGGCGCGGTCCGCGACACCGTCGCACTGGGCCAGCTGGAGCTCGGCGTGAAGGCCCTCGGTTCCAACCCCCGCAAGTCCCTCAAGGACGCCGCGGGCCGCCAGGACGTTCCGGTCACCTTCGGAGACGTCACCTTCGTCCCCGGTGAGTGGCTCTACAGCGACCACGACGGCATCGTCGTCAACGCCACGGAGATCTGAGCGGGCCGTGGGTTGGCCGCCCGAGGCGAACCGCCCGGGCCGCCCGGGCCGCCCGAAATCGGAGCACGGGTGAACGGCGGGGGCCGGCCAAGACCCCCGCCGTTCATATTCCATGACGGATCCGCCCTGTTCGCCATGGAAGCGCTCGAATCCCCTCAGATCTCGCGGGCGCCGCTCCTGCGCACGGCGACCGCCAAGACCGCCGCGGTGAACACGACCGTGACCGCCGCCATCGGTGCGAACTCGGCGAGCGGAACCCCCGAGCTCAGGCCGACCTGCCCGTTGAGCAGGCCGCTGGGCCCCCACTGGGCGAGGAACGGCAGCTGGCCCACGATCAGGACCACGACCAGGACCAGGACGGAGAAGCCCGCCGTGGCGAGAGTGCTCCGGGCGACCGTCGACACCAGCGCCACCACGGCCACCGCGAAGGCCAGGTACAGCCCGGCCAGGAAGGCACCGAGCAGCGTCGAGACCAGCGGCAGGGACTGGTAGAGGAACGAGGTCACCGCCCAGGCGACCAAGGCGCCCGCCAGGAAGGCCGCGAGGGCGGCGGCTGTGGAGAGCGCGAACCGCGGCAGGACCAGGTCCGAAGCGCGCTTCACGCGTGAGCGGTAGAAGGCGGAGCGGCCCGGACTGGCGTCCACCGACAGCGCAGCCGCGGCCACCAGCACCACCGCCAGCACCCCGAAGGGCGCGGCCAACTCCATGTAGGAGCCCAGGGCGTCCGGCGCGGTGGCCGCCGGGATGACGATGCCCATTCCGGGCTCGGCCATCTCGACGAGGTCCTTCGTGAAATAGGCCGTCAGAGGCCCGAGTGCCCCGAAGACGCCGCAGAGCAGGACCAGGGCGAGCAGGGTGTGGGTGCGGATCAGCCGGGTGGTCTCCAGTCGGTACAGCGTGCCGTTCATCGGTCCGTCCTGTTCGGGAGGGAGAGGTCGGTTCGGTTCGGGGCGGCGGGTCCAGGCGTGTTCGTGAGGGAGAGGAACGCCGACTCCAGGTCCGCCTCGTAGCCGGTCATGGCGACGAGCGGGGTCCGGTGCTCGGCGAGGATCGCGGGAAGGCGGAGTTCGCCGGACTCGGCGTCGACCGCTTCCAGGTACACGCAGTCCTCCTCCACGGCAGCCGCGTGGGCGACCCAGGGCATGGCCCGCAGGCGTCCGGCCAGCTGCTCAGCCGAACCGCGTATCCGGACGTGCCAAGCGTTCGGCCGCCCCTGGTCGGCGATGTCGGCCATCGGGCCTTGGTAGACCATCCGGCCCCTGACCAGAACGGCGACGTCGTCGCAGACCCTCTGCACGTCCCCGAGCAGGTGGCTGGCGAGGATGATCGTGCACTCCCCTCGCAGTGAGGTGATGAGGTCGAGGACGTCCACGCGCCCCTGCGGATCGAGCCCGGAGGCGGGTTCGTCGAGGATGAGCACGTCCGGGCGGCACACCAGAGCGGCGGCGAGACCGAGGCGCTGGCGCATCCCCCGGGAGAACCGGCCGTTGCGCCGGTCGGCCGCCTCGGCGAGCCCCACCCTGGAAAGCGCCCGATCCACGTCCCGCTCCGTCGCGTGGTCCCCCGTGATCTCCGCGCTGAGGGCGACCACCTCGGCGGCGGTCAGCCACGGCTCGAAGTCGGGGACGTCCGGGCACAGCAGGAAACGCGCCCCCGCAGAATCCACACTGCCTTTCCCTTCGGCCCGCATCCCCGCCAGGATCGAGAGCAACGTGGTCTTCCCCGCGCCGTTCGGGCCGACCAGCCCGAATACACTTCCCCGGGGAACTGCGAGGTCGATATCGAAAACTCCGACCCCGTTGCCATAGGAGCGGGTGACTTTCTCAGTGGTGACTACGTATTCTGGCTCCACCGTTTTCTCGGGGCTCATACGACACTCCTGGTCTTGTTCTTCCACTCCTGGTTTCCGACGAAGGGGACAGCGCAACCGATGAGGATCGCGGGGAGCATGAGCCCCACCAGGTAGGCGGCCAGCATCGGTTCTGAGGCGAGGAACCCGACCGCCGCGCAGAGCACGCCGACGAGTGCGACCGCGATCCCCACCGGCCACCGCGCCCTGTCCCACCAGCGGGCGGACAGCGTGTCGTAGTCGGCCTTGGCCCGCAGGAGCGGGACGAGCAACCCCATCCCCACCAGGAACGCGGCCACGAACAGCACCATCATGTGGTCGGTGGACAGGGGAAGTTCCCGGCCGGCCTCAGCGCGGAGCATGACGGTGTGGATGACCAACACGAAGCCGCCCATCAGCACCAGAAAGAGGTCCAGGAGTGCGCGTGCGCCCTTCGCCGACCAGAACACCGGCATCGTGAGCTCTCGCTGAAACCGCGCGGCTATGGGCAGCCCGATCGACAGGATCACCATCAGCAGCACCATGACGCTCGGAGCGGCCGAAGCATACAGCCAGCGCGGGGTCAGCGTGGGTTCTCCGGCCAAATCGACCTTTCCGCTGGGGACCATCCGGGGGAGCTCCGCCCAGTGCGTCCAGGACACCACGGCCATCAGCACGACCAGGACCAACCCGACCGCCGATCCGGCCCACGGGAACTGGAAAGCGCCCCGCCCGTCCTTCCCTTGCTCTTCCTTCACTTTCTCCACCGCTCCTCCGATCTACGTCCCATTCGCCTTCGACAAAAATCTACGAAGAAAACGGAAAGGAGGCATCGGGCCGGAGGCACGGGAGGGTCACGGGCTTTACCGAACCGGGAACATGCCAGAGGTCATGGTCAGGACGTGCTCGTTCCATGACCCCGGAGTACATTTCCCCCGGGCCGGTCTGGGCTATTGTCGAAGAATGAAGTCGCTCGGTTCCCTTCCCGACCTGTCCTCTTGGGTCGAGCTGCGCGAGGACCGCCCGCCGCTCGTTCTCCACCTGTTGTTCTGGGGGGCGGTGACGACCACTCTGCTGATGCTGGCCCTGGCGATCGCGGTCGCCACTGACACAGGGGAGCTCCAGGAGCAGGGGCCTGCCGTCTACGGGCTCGTGATGACCAGCCTGGTCGCCTTGTGCCTTTCCTGTTTCCTGTGGCCCTTCCTTGCGTGGTCCCCGAACGCTCCGTGGCTCCGCAAAGCGGCGAGCGTGGCATTTCTCGTGCTCACCCTGAGCATCATGTTCATCAGCAACCACACAATGTTCCTCGTCGTGTGCGTGGCCACGATGAACGCGGTGGCGGTCTTCGGGATCCCCGGATTCATCGGCTATGCCGCGCTGCTCACCAGCTCGTCCATGCTTGTGATGGTGGTGCTCCCTGGTGAGCCCTTCTACGTAGGACTGGTCCTCGCGGCGGGACTCGTACTCTTGACCGCCCTGTCCGCCTTGGTCTTCATCGGTCTCGTGGTCTCCGCCCAGCGCGCCGAACACACGCGCGCGCTTCTCGCCGAGTTGGAGGAGGCCCACGCCGAGCTGCGCCAGCACGCCGACCGCGTGCGCGAGCTGACCGTGGCCGAGGAGCGCGCCCGGATGTCCCGGGAGATGCACGACAGCACCGGCCACTACCTGACGGCGCTCACGATGTCCCTCTCCAACGCCCTCCGCTTCCGTACGGCCCGTCCCGACGCCGCCTGGGACGAGGTGGACCAGGCCCGGGAGCTGGCTCGTGAGGCGCTCACCGACACCCGCCGCTGGGTGCGCGCGCTGCGCCCGCTCCAGTTGGAGGGGCGCGCGGGCACGGCGGCCATGCGCGCGATGGCTGAGTCCTTCGACGGCGGCGGTGTCCACATCGACTTCACCGATACCGGAACCTGGCCGGAGCTGAGCCAGGAGGCGGAGCTGGTCTGCTACCGGGCGCTCCAGGAGGGGTTGACCAACGCGCTGCGCCACTCGGGCGGCGACCGGGTCGAGGTGGCGGTTGCGGCCTCTCCGGAAGGTGTGTCCGTCTCCGTGGCCGACAACGGGAACGGCGCGGTGGAGGAGACGGTCCGGAGCGGGTTCGGGCTGCGCGGTCTCCGCGAGCGGGTGTCCGCCTTGGCGGGCTCCGTGACCTCCGGCAACCTTCCGGAGGGCGGTTTCCGGCTCCGGGTGACCGTCCCGGCCGCGTCCGCGGATCCCGGCCCTCCCGCTACGGTGACGGCGGGAGGTGTCGCGTGAGCGCGGTTTCGGTGCTGATCGTGGACGACCAGATCCTGTTGCGGCAGGGGCTGCGGAAGCTGTTGGAGATCGAAGAGGGCATCGAGGTCGTCGGCGAGGCGGCCGACGGGGTCGAGGCCTTGGAGTTCCTGGCAGCCGCACCGCCCCCCGGCGTGGCCCTGGTGGACGCCCGCATGCCGCGCATGGACGGGATCGAGCTCGTCACCCGGATGCGCGCCGAGTACCCGGACGTGCCGGCGGTCATCCTCACCACCTTCGACGACGACGAACTCGTCTTCGGCGGCCTGCGCGCGGGCGCCCGCGGCTATCTGCTCAAGGACGTCCCACCGGACGAGCTGGTGCTGGCCATCCGCCAAGCGGCCCGGGGCGACACGGTCCTCGGCGGCCCGGCCGCGGAACGCCTGGTTGCGGCCTTGGGCGACCCCGTTCCCTCCGCTCCCCCGGCGTCCCCGGCACCTCCGGAGTCCCTGCTGTCCGAGCGCGAGGAGGAGGTGGCGCGCCTGGTGGGCGGGGGCGCCACCAACCGGGAGATCGCCCGGACCCTGTTCATCACCGAGGGCACGGCGAAGAACCACGTCACGAACATCCTCCGCAAGCTGGAGCTGCGCGACCGCACCCGATTGGCCCTGTGGTTCAACGAGCGCGGGGAATGAGATAGCGGGTGCCGACCAAGCATGGACGGGGTCAGTCCACTCGGACCGACGTCAGGATGGCCTCCAAGTCATCGGTGCCGGCCTCGCCACCGTCCGGTTGTGCCGCCTCGTGCAGGACCACGTGCAGCATCGTGAAGTCGTCGGTTCCGGTGTCCACCACCAGCGTGGTCCCGGACAGGTCGGTGTTGTACCCCATGTCGGCGCGGGCGGCGTCGGGTGCTCCAGGCACCTCGAACTCCGTGACGCCGCGCGCCTCGAAGCCCTCGTTCAGCGGGCCGATGAACCCGCTCAGGAGGTTGGCCGCGCCCATCGCGTCCGCTGCCGGACCGTCGTCCGGGGACTTCTCTGCGAGAGTCGCGCTGGTATAGGCGAGCACGGTCCCGTCGTCTCGGACCAGACCGTGCTGGAGGGCCTCGGAGTCCATGGCGAAGTCCTCCGGGGACTCCTCGATCGGCTCCCAGTCCTCGGGGAGGTCGTAGGCGAGTCCTTCGCCCTCAACGGTCGTCGTGGGCTCCTCCGCCTCTTCAGGCTGTCCGTCTCCGGGCTCGCCGGCCCCGGTCTCCGTGTCGGCGGGCGTCTCCTCCACGGCGTCCTCCGCAGCTCCGTCGCCCGCCTCGTCTCCGTCTCGGCAGGCGCCGACCGACAGCACGACGGCAGCGCAGAAAGCCATCATGCGCAGGGGCAGGGGTGGTTTGCGTTGCGTAGTCTCACGCACACGAAGTTAGAGCATGGCGCAGAGCAGCCGGTTCACTCTGGCCGGATACGGCCAAACCGCCCGAAAGGCACCGGTCAGGCCGGGGTCAGCCCGTGAACTCCTCGCTGGCGTCGTTGAGGATGTCGAGTACCGCGATCGGGTCGGGGAGCACGACCGAGCCCTCTACGTCGCGCGGAGCCCGGATCCAGGTGACGCGTCCGCCGGAAGCCAGGACGGAGGGGGCGCCGAGGACGAAGCTGTCCCGGCAGTGCCAGCGCAGCCCCGGCATTTCCTCGACGGACTCGGGGACGCAGTCCAGGTGGCAGGACCACCACTCGTCCTCGTCCATCGGGGAGCGGGTGGCGGCGAAGAACAGGTAGCGCGAGTCCAGGGAGGCGACCGGGCCCGCCGGGACACCGGAGCGGCCCATCCGGGCCAGGGCCATCACACCGGCCTCCCGGGGCACGTCTAGGACGTCGAAGACCCGGCCGGTGGGCAGGACCACGTTCGCGCCCGGGTTCGCCGTCCACCAGCGTCGGATCGTCTCCGTGTCGGTGCTCGCCTCCACGCCCCAGGCAGCGTTGACCGGATGTGCCGCCGGGTCGGGACAGCCCATCCGGTCGCACGTACACGCCCGGTCCTCACCGGGGGCCGCGCCCCGGACCACGGGCCAGCCCAGGCCCGCGTAGCGCAGTGCCGACTCCAGCATGCTGTCCGTCGCGTGGCGTCGTTTCCTTCGGTACAGCACGTCGGCCATCTGGTCTCCCCGGTCGTCGTCGGTGCGGGCGCGGCCGACTGTGAAGAGTGGCCCGGCGCCCGGCGGCCGCGACCGGGGCGTGGGCCTGGCCGCGTCAGCGGAGCAGACGGGCCGCCTCGGTGGCCCAGTACGTGAGGATCTGTTCGGCCCCCGCGCGCCGGTAGGAGGTCAGCGTCTCCAGGATCGCCCGCTCCCGGTCGAGCCAGCCCTTCTCTGCCGCCGCCTCGATCATGGCGTACTCACCGCTCACCTGATAGGCCGACACGGGTACCGGCGCGGACTCCGCGACCTTGGCCACCACGTCGAGGTAGGCCAGGCCCGGTTTGACCATCACCATGTCGGCGCCCTCGGCGACGTCCAAGGCCACCTCGCGCAACGACTCGCGGACGTTGGCCGGGTCCTGCTGGTAGCCGGCGCGGTCCCCGAACCGGGGTGCGCCCTCGGCCGCCTCGCGGAAGGGGCCGTAGAACACGGACGCGTACTTGGCGGCGTAGGCGAGGATCGGCACCTGCGGGTACCCGGCCCGGTCCAGTCCGGTGCGGATCGCCCCGACCTGACCGTCCATCATCCCGCTGGGCGCGACCACCGCGGCTCCGGCCTCAGCCTGGGCGGCGGCGATGGACGCGTACCGCTCCAGTGTGAGGTCGTTGTTGACGTGCCCGCTCTCCTCCAGCGGCCCGCAGTGGCCGTGGTCGGTGTACTCGCACAGGCACAGGTCGGCCATCACCACGATGTCCGTGCCGACCTCCGCGGACAGGTCGCGCAGGGCCGCTTGGACCACGCCGTCCGGGTCGTCGGCCTGCGAGCCCACACTGTCCTTGTGCTCGGGGATCCCGAACAGCATCAGCCCGCTGACCCCGGCCGCGGCCGCCTCACCGGCGGCCTTGCGCAGACTGTCACGGGTGTGCTGCACCTGGCCGGGCATCGAGGAGATCGGCACCGGCTCGGTGATCCCCTCCTTGACGAACATCGGCAGGATCAGGTTCTCCGGGAGCACCCGGGTCTCCGCGGCCAAGCGACGCAGCGCAGGGCCTCGGCGCAGGCGGCGCGGCCTGGCGACGGGAAACTCGGCGTCGTGGCTGGCAGCGGTCATTTCTGGGCTCCCGGATTGTGGCGGCACGGGTAGTGGCGGCGTGTGGACGGTTCTGCGGCGCCGGGGCCGCGGCCCGGTCGGGCTCAGAGCTTGCGGCGGCGGCCGCGGCGCTTCTGACTCGGCTTGAGGACGGGCTTGCCCGCCTCGATCGCTTCCCGGCGCTTGGCCGCACCGTACTCCGAAAGTGCCCCCGCGAGGGCGGAAACCGAGGCTTTCGGCGCCACGACGTCGACCCGCAGGCCGAACTCGATGGCGGTCTTCTCCGTCTCCGGGCCGATCACGGCGATGGCGGTGGTGTTGTGCGGCTTGCCCGCGATCCCCACCAGGTTGCGCACCGTCGAGGACGACGTGAAGAGCACGGCGTCGAACCCGCCGCCCTTGATGGCCTCGCGGACCGGCTGGGGCGGGGGCGCGGCGCGCACCGTGCGGTAGGCCGTGACGTCGTCGATCTCCCAACCGAGGTCGGTGAGGCCGGCGGCGAGGGTCTCTGTGGCGATGTCCGCGCGCGGCAGCAGGACCCGCTCGATGGGGTCGATCTCGGCGTCGTAGGGCGGCCACACCGACACCAGGCCCTTGCTGGACTGGGCGTCTTCCGGCGGCTCCAGGTCGGGCTGGATGCCGAAGTCCCGCACCGCCTGCGCGGTGGCCTCTCCGACCACGGCGACCTTCACACCCGCGAAGGCCCGGGCGTCCAGTCCGTAGGACTCCAGTCGTTCGCGGATGGCCTTCACGGCGTTGACGGAGGTGAAGGCGACCCACTGGTAGCGGCCGGTCACCAGGCCGCGTACGGCCCGCTCCATCTGCTGCGGGGTGCGGGGCGGCTCCACCGAGATGGTGGGCACCTCCTCGGGTACCCCGCCGTAGCTGATGAGCTGGTCGGACAGCGCCGCGGCCTGCTCCTTGGTGCGGGGCACCAGGACGCGCCAGCCGAACAGCGGACGGGTCTCGAACCAGGAGTGTTCGGCCTGGCGGGCCACCGGCGCGCCGACGACCATCAGCGCGGGCGCCGTGACGTGGTGGTTCTTGGCGTCGGTGGACTTGAGCTCGGCGACCAGGCGGGCCAGCGTCGAGGTGACCGTGGTCTGCCTCGTGGTGCCTCCGGCGCGGATGACGGCGACCGGCGTGGTCGCGGGGCGCCCGCCCGCGATGAGGGTCTTGCACAGTACGTCGAACCCGGGGCCCTGGTGCTCGGGTGCCTCCCCCGCGGGTGCGTCCGCGCCCAGGATGACCAAGGGGGCGTCGCTGGCGGCGGCCTCCGCCCAGTCGACCTCCTTGTCGCCGTGCGGTCGGGCGTGCAGGACACGCACCTCGGCGCTGGCGTCGGTGAGCAGGGGAATGCCGCCGAAGGTGGGCACGGCGGTGACTGAGGAGACGCCGGGGGCGACCTCGACCTCGATACCCGCCTCCTTGCACGTGGCGACCAGCTCGGCGCCGCGGCAGCCGAAGAAGGGGTCTCCGGAGTACAGGCGCACGACCCGCTGGCCCTCGCGGGCCCGGGTGACGGCGAGGGCGTTGATGTCGCCGCCGCACTCGGCGGCCTCGACCACGGACACGTCCTCGGCGCAGTGGGCGAGCAGTTCCGCCCGGAACCCGGAGAGCTCCTCACCCGCGGGCTCGCGCAGGGTGACGACCACGTCGGCGTTGCGCAGCAGCTCGGCGCCGCGCAGGGTCAGCAGGTCAGCGCCGCCCGGACCGGAACCGACCAGGGCGACGTGGCCGGGCCGCCGAGCGGCGCGGGGTTCCTCCGGCTGGGCGTTGGCGTTGGCGTTCACGTACTGGCTCCTCGTGTGTGGGTCGCCCGTGCCCTGGATCCGGCCTCCGGGGCGGTGACGGTGAGGCGGGGGCGACCCGCGCGGGTGTTGCCCAGCAGCTGAGGTGCTGCCCGGGTCATCGGATTCAGGTGTTCTGGGGTTCGTCCCTCTCGGCGAAGGCCTCGGCGACGATGCGGTCGGCGCCCTCGGCGATCATCTGGCGGGCCAGTTCCCGGCCGAGCGCGACGGCGTCGTCGAGCTTTTCGGGCGAGTCGAGATCGATGGTCTTCTCCCTGCGCACGGCGGTGGCCCCGTTGGTGGCGACCACGGCGGCCCGCAGGCGCAGGGTGCCCGAACCGTACTCGGCGAAGGCACCGACCGGGGCGGCGCACCCCGCCTCGAGTTCGGCGAGGACGGTACGCTCCGCGACGACCTCGGTGCGGGTCGGCGCGTGGTCCACGGAGGACAGGTAGGCGAGGTCGGCGTCCGCGCGTTCGGTGCGGCACTCCACGGCCAAGGCGCCCTGGCCCGGGGCGGGCAGCATCCGGTCGGGGCCGAACACGTCGGTGACCCGGTCCCGGCGGCCCACGCGGCCGAGTCCGGCGTAGGCGAGGATCACGGCGTCGAGCTCGCCGGAGGTGACCTTGCCCAGGCGGGTCTCGGCATTGCCGCGGATGGGCAGGTAGACCAGGTCGGGGCGGAGCGCGGCCAGCTGGGCCACGCGGCGCGGGGAGCCCGTACCGACCTTGGACCCGGCGGGCAGGTCGGCGAACTCGAGACCGTCCCGGGCGCACAGGGCGTCGCGGGGGTCGTCGCGCTCGGGGATGGCGGCGAGGACCAGGCCGTCGGCGGGCGTGGTGGGCAGGTCCTTGAGCGAGTGCACGGCGAAGTCGATGGTGCCCGCGACCAGTTCGTCGCGCAGGGCGTTGACGAAGACACCTGTGCCGCCGAGCTGGGTCAGGTGGGCCTTGGTGACGTCGCCGAAGCTGGTGATGAGCTCCAGGTCGATCGCCTTCCCGGTCCGCTCCGTGATCGTGTCGGCGACCCCGCGGGACTGGGTGGTGGCCATGGTGCTGCGGCGGGTGCCGAGCTTGGCGGGTGTGCCGGTCATGCCTTCTCCTGCGCGGACCGCGCCGCGGTGTCGGGTGCGGGGTCGGCCGCGATCTCCGGGGCCTTCAGGTCGAGGTCGAACAGTTGGCGCAAGGCGGCCTCATAGGACTCCCCGTCGGGGTCCGCGGCCAGCTCCTTCACGCGGACGGTAGGTCTGTGCAGGAGCTTGTCGGCGACGCGGCGCATCGCGCGGCCGATCTCCTCGCGGGTGCGCTCGTCCATGTCGTCGGGCAGGCGGCCGCGGAGGCGGGCGAGCTCGGCGTCGACGACGTCGCGGGCCTGGGTGCGCAGGGCGACGACGGTGGGTGCGACCTCGCTGGCTCTGCGGACCGCGCGGAACTCCCCGACCTCCTCGTCGACGATCCCGCGGACGAGGGTGAGCGCATTGGAACGCTCTCCGGCGGTATCGGCGCTGGAGGCGGCCTGCCTGAGGTCTTCGATGTCGACCAGTCTGACCCCGGTCTGCTCTCGCACGGCGGGGTCGATGTCGCGGGGCAGCGCGAGGTCGAGGAAGACGAGGGGCCGGGTCCGGCCCCGGGTCGCGGCGGCCACGGCGTCGGCGGTGAGCACGAGGCCTTGGGCTCCGGTGCAGGAGATGACAAGGTCGACGTCGGCGAGGGAGTCGGCCGCCTCGGAGAAGGGCACGGTGTGCGCGTGCACGGTGTCGTAGGCCTCGTTGAGGCATTCGGACAGGCGGGCGGCGCGCTCCCGGGTGCGGTTGGCGACGATGACCGTTCCGGCGCCCTGGCGGGCGACGGTGTTGGCGGAGAGCGCGCTCATGGAACCGGCCCCGAGGACCAGCACACGGGTGCCCGTGAGCGGGCCGGAGGGAAGTTCCGCGCTGAGGACCCTGGGTTGGTCCCGGGCGGGCGCCTCCGCGGCGCCCTGGCCGGGCAGTGCGCCCTGGCCGGACATGGGGCAGCCCGCGGGCGGGGTGACGTCGGCGACCGGGGTACCTGGGACCGGGGTCACCGCCAGGTCGCGCGTGGCGACGGTGAGGCCGAAGCTGACCATGTCCGCCCCGGCGTGGTCGAGGTGGGTCTCGGTGTGGGCGCGCTTGCCCACGCGCAGCGCGCGCTGGCCGAGGTCGTTGAGGACCCGGCCGACCGAGCCGGTCTCCTGTCCCTCCTTGAGGGCGTCGCGGACCTGGCCGAGGATCTGGCCCTCGCCGACGACCATGGAGTCGAGGCCGCAGGTCACGGAGTACAGGTGGCGGACGGCGTTGTCGTCGAAGTGCACGTAGAGGAACTCGGAGAGTTCACTGAGGGACACGCCGGTGTGCCAGGAGAGGAGTTCGGTGACGGCCGCGACCCCGCCGTGGTAGGCGTCGACGTCGGCGTAGATCTCCGTGCGGTTGCACGTGGAGACCACCATGACCTCGTTGACCGCGTCGGAGCCGACCATCTCCCCGACCGCACTGGCACGCGTCTCCCCGTTCAGCGCGACACGTTCGAGTAGCGCCACCGGCGAACTCCGATGGCTCAACCCCACGGCCAGGACACTCATCCGCACTCCTATGCAGGCACTATGTCTCTCCATGTTCGGGCACGGCCGAGTACCCCCGCCGTCAGCCCCCCGAAACGCGGCACACGCTCGCTCTTCGGCACCGCTCTCCGGACCCCGGACGCACAGAGAACGTCCCGGGACCCTGCGGTCTCACGTCACTCCCAGTCCCGCCCGCTGCGGATGGCCGTCACCGTCGGCCCGGCGCTGCGCGTGGAAGGCCAGGATCTGGAGTTCGATGGACAAGTCGACCTTACGCACATCGACCCCGTCCGGCACATTCAGCACGACCGGAGCGAAGTTGAGGATGCTGGTCACCCCGGCCTCAACGAAGCGGCTGGCCACCCCTTGAGCGGATCCGGCCGGCGTGGCGATGACGCCGATCGAAACGCCCCTGGAACGCACAACCTCTTCCAGGCTGTCAATATGCCTCACATCCAGCGACGCCACGGTCCTGCCGACCACCTCCGGGTCGGCGTCGAGCAGGGCCGCGATCCTGAACCCGCGCGTGCCGAATCCCCCGTAGTTGGCCAGTGCGCGGCCCAGGTTTCCGATGCCGACGATGGCCACGGACCAGTCCTGGGTGAGACCAAGCTCACGTGAGATTTGATAGATGAGGTATTCCACCTCGTAACCCACGCCACGTGTTCCATAGGACCCGAGGTGGGAGAGGTCCTTGCGGAGCTTCGCGGAGTTCACTCCGGCGGCGTTGGCCAGCGCCTCGGAGGAGACAGTGGCCGTACCCCGTTCCTGCAGGGATTGAAGGGCTCGAAGGTAGACCGGAAGCCGGGCGACGGTGGCCTCCGGTATTCCCCGCTCCCGGGGCCGGGGTGGACGATTGGTCACAGGCAAGCGCTCCTGGGGGCCGGGTCGGGTCGGGCGGGGTGCGGGCCACGCACGAATCGGACGCAGGGCGCCGGGTCCGCGCGCTTCCCCGACCTACGGGTCTGGGCCTCCAGATTACGTGCTTGTGAAAGCACGCACAAAGTGGGGTGCCGTGTGACGCCGGGATCGCGAGTTCCCACAAATGGGGCCCTTGCCGACCAGTTCGAAACGGGAGATCACATCACCGGCATTCCGCCCGGACAGGGAGCAGGCAGAGCACGGGCAGAGAATGGCACCGCCGTCTTTCCCGGACTGACGGCGGTGTGTTTCCCCGTTGGAGAACCGCCCTTCAGGGAGAGAGCTCGGAACGCAGGCGCTCCTCCGAAACCCGCCAGAAGTCGTGCCTGCGCCCGTCGACGAAGGTCACCGGGACCTTGTCCCAGTACTCCTCCCGATCCGCCTCGGACACCCCGTCGAGCTCCTGCTCGGCGCGGTCCGCACCGAGCTCGTCCGTCACACGGGTGATGACCGACCACGCGTCCTCACACAGATGGCATCCGGGCTTGCCCAGCATCACCACCCGCGCCATCCCCGCCCACTCCGAGGTTTCCGGCATGTTTCCCTCCGATTCCGTCATGTTTTCGACCTCTCATCCCCCCGCGAAGGGCGGTAGGACCTCGATCACAGTCCCGTCCGTAACCGCGACCTCACCGTGCGCCCGCTTGCCGACCGGGTGCTCGTCGACCAGGAGCGAGGAAGCCCCGAGTACACGCTGGAAACGGTCCTCGGGGTGCAGTTGACACGCCACTTCGAGAGCGGCCGCGAGGGTGTCGGCTTCGACGGTCTCTTCGGCCGTTCCGGCCGCTTCCTTCGCCGATGCCCAGTACCGGATAGTGCACTTCGCCATCTATTGATTATCCTTGGTGTTGCTCGGAGGCGACGAATTCAACAAATCTTCACCGGGGGCAATGGCGCCTTCGATCGCCCGCGGCAAGCGGGCCGACGAGAAGAGACGCATGAGCCATCTGCTGCTACTGACGAACTCGAACGAACCGTCTGACCACGTCCTACCCGCCCTCGGACTCCTCCTGCACTCGGTGCGGGTGGCGCCCGCGGAGGCCGGCGCCCTCCTGGCGTCCGGTGCCAGTGGGAACTCCAGCACCCCCGTAGACGCCATTCTGGTCGACGCGCGTACGGACCTGGCGGCGGCCCGCAACTTCTGCCGCCTGCTCGACACCACCGGACTGGACTGCCCGCTGCTGGTCATCCTCACCGAGGGCGGCGTCGCGGCGCTCACCCCGGACTGGCAGGCCGACGACTTCGTCCTGGCCACCGCGGGACCGGCCGAAGTCGAGGCACGCCTCCGCCTCGCCGTCGGCTCGGCCGGCGCGCGGGTCGACGACCCGGACGAGATCCGCCGAGGCGACCTCGTGATCGACGAGGCGACCTACATCGCCCGGCTCCGCGGCCGCATCCTCGACCTCACCTTCAAGGAGTTCGAACTGCTCAAGTTCCTGGCGCAGCACCCCGGCCGGGTGTACACCAGGGCCCAACTCCTCCAGGAGGTCTGGGGCTACGACTACTTCGGCGGCACCAGGACCATCGACGTCCACGTAAGGCGGCTACGCGCCAAGCTGGGATCGGAGTACGAGTCCCTCATCGGCACGGTCCGCAACGTGGGCTACCGCTTCGTTCCCGACCCCGCGTCCAAGTCGGGGGCCGCTGCTTCCGTCCCGGCTGAAGCAGCAGGGGAAGCCGATCCGCTGCCCGCCGCCCGTTCCGCTGAGGCCGGTGCCACGTAGGGGCACGGGGACTGCAGGACCAGGACTCATCGGCTACGGGTATTCCGGGGCGCCCGCGTTCGGCGCCCCGGCGCCTTTTGCGCCCTCTCGCGCCGCTCCGCTCCGATTTCTCCCCTTGACACGCCATCCGTCCCGAATCCAACGACGAGCGCTCTCGAACTCGGCGGCCACACCGCATAGGATCGGGGGCGCACCCGACACACGGGCATGGCAGGCGTGGCGGAGCCCAACGGCCGGGTGCGGCCCGAGCCGCAATGGCGCGCCCCCGGAGGAGTGAGCTCGCACCGATGCCCACCGCCGCGACAACCCCCGCTGTCCCTGTTACCGCGAGACTCCCCCACAGACGCCGCCTGAGCATCGCCCTCGGCGCCGCCTTCGTCGGCTCCACCCTCATCGCCGTGATGGCCCCCGCGCACGCCGAACCGGCAGCCGTCGGCTTCGCCTTCACGAGCACCTCCGACTCCGTCGAGAAGGGCTCGTCGGCGGAGAACACGCTGACCGTGACCAACCTGGGTGACGCCACCGTCTGCCTGCTCGGGCTCGACGTCGACGGCCCCTTCGAGGCGGCGGAGTTCTCCGAGCAGTCACTCGAATCCCGAGGTGAGGCCCACAGCGCGGTCACCGGCACACCCGAAGAGACCACCGACGTGGTCGCGACGCTGCGCTACGTGCTCCCCGACCCCGGCACCGAGTGCACCGACGTCGACGACGCGGACGCGGTCTCAATCCCCTCAGACACGTGGACGGTCGAGGTCACCGACCCCGAGCCCTCCGAACCGCCGGAGGAGCCGACCGAGACACCGACGGACGAGCCGACGGAGGACCCCTCCGAGACGCCGACCGACGAGCCGACGGAGGACCCCTCCGAGACGCCGACCGACGAGCCCACCGAAGACCCCTCCGAGACACCGACCGACGGCCCCACCGAGGGGCCCGACGCGCCGGATCCCGGAGACCCTTCGGACACCCCCTCTGAGACCCCGCCCTCGGACGGCAACGACGAGAACGAGGACACCGGTTCCGGTGGCGGTGACGGCAGCGGCGGTGGCGGTGGCGGCGGTGAGGCCGGAGGCGGCGGGAACACGCCCAACGTCCCCGGGAACTCCCCCAGCTCCGGCGTCGACAGCGTGCCCACCAGCGACGCCGACATCCCCACGCTCCCGCGCAACGAGGCGGACCTGCCCGACCTCTCCCCGGGATCGTCGGAGGACTTGGCCGAGCTGCCGATGGTCACCCCGACCTCTGAGGACGAGGACGAAGACACCGAGACGGAGGTCGCCGCCGACCACTCCGAAATCGGTTCCTCCGTCACCCCCGCGGTCCTGCTCGCGGCGTTCCTACTGGCACTGCTGCTGGCCGCACCGCTCGCGCCGACCCGCCGGGTCCGGCTCGGCACCGGCTACCAGGGCAAGCGGCGCCGGGCATAACCCGTCGGACGCGCTACGCGGACGTCGGGGCAGACAGGACCTTAGAGCTTGCTGACAAGGGGTGTTGGGGTCCCCTGCCCTTGGGGTGTGCCCCTGTCCCCGGGGGGTGCGGGTTTCCGCGCGGGCTTGGGGTCCAGCGTGGGAGCCCGTGGGCGGCGGCCCGTGGGCGGCGGCCCGTGGGCGGCGGCCCGTGGGCGGCGGCCCGTGGGCGGCGGCCCGTGGGCGGCGGCCCGTGGGCGGCGGCCCGTGGGCGGCGGTTTGCTGTTGGGTACGGGTGGTTTCCCCGTTTCCTGCCGCTTGATGGTGGCCGTCTCCGCTGCGCGCGTCAAGGTCGTCGCCGTCGAAGCGCTGGCGCGCTATCGGAGGCGCTCCACCTTGACCCGCTTCGCTGCGACGGCGGGTCGGCGGCAGTCAGGAAACGGGGGACGTGTGGTCGGGGCCCCAAGGGGGCCCTTCGGGCCCCGAGCCTGCGGCCCGAAGGGCCGGGCTTCGCCCGGTCCGGCCGTGGCCGGCCGGACCCCTCCCCATACGCCCGGCTTCATCAGCCAGCGCGTCCCAATCCAGTGACCAGCCAGCGACGAAGGACCCGAACAGGCCGGGCGCATGGCCGAGCGCGTCCCACCGGGCTTTCGGCCAGGCTCAGGCCCCCTCATCGAAGTTGATCTTGCCCCCAGCTCCACCCTCGACGGCCGAGGGTTGAGACAGGGGCAAGATCATCGGGGATCAACCGGTTTCGGACGCAACGGACACCCCCACCAAGCCGGTTCCGGACACCGGGGCCGCCCCCCCGGGGGGGCGGCCGCTACCCCCGGTGGAGGCACCCGGGACACCGACCCCCCGCCCAGAAGCACCCGGGGGCCAGTGAACCCCCTCCCTGGAGGCAAACTCGGCGCCCAAAATGCCTCCAACAGGGGGGCTCACCACGCCCCACCCCACACCCCACCGGGCCACCGGCACCACCCGCACCCGTATGGGCCACCCACCACCGAGCCGCCAGACCGGTGGGACGCGCCCAGCCATCCAGGCACCTGTTCGGGCCCTTCGTCGCCCACCCGCCACTGGATTGCGACGCGCCTGCCGACACAACCAGACCCACGGGCAGGAACCCGGCCGGCCACGGCCGGACCGGGCCGCAGGCTCGGAGCAGTTCCCGGCCGAAGGCCGGGGCATCCACAGCCCCGACCACACGCCCCCCGTTTCCTGACTGCCGCCGACCCGCCGTCGCAGCGAAGCGGGTCAAGGTGGAGCGCCTCCGATAGCGCGCCAGCGCTTCGACGGCGACGACCTTGACGCGCGCAGCGGAGACGGCCACCATCAAGCGGCAGGAAACGGGGAAACCACCCGCACCCAACAACAACTCCAGCCACCCTCAACCCCCACCCCCACACCCGCGTGGACAGGTACACACCCCAAGGCCAAGGGACCCCGACACCCCTTGTCAGCAGGCTCTTAGGACGCCTGGGTGGCCGGGTCCTCGGGGCCCGAGGTCTCGCGCCCGGGGCGCCCCCAGCGGCACTGTCACTGCGCATCTCTCAGTCGACAGCCAAATCCGGACAGGCCCCACTGTGCAATGCTGCCGAGCTGGCGAGGCAGTGCACAGCAGGGGAACTCCTTCATCGGCCTTGTGCCAGCACCACTGGACACGCCCGCCCGTCGCCCACCACCAACCCTCAACGGACGCCTACAGCGCAGCACCTTCCGCCCGTCGCCCACCACCAACCCTCAACGGACGCCTACAGCGCAGCACCTTCCGCCCGTCGCCCACCGCCAACCCTCAACGGACGCCTACAGCGCAGCACCTTCCGCCCGTCGCCCACCACCAACCCTCAACGGACGCCTACAGCGCAACACCCCCCTCGCGACGGGCAGCATCCACCGAACACGCCTTAGGATTCGGGCTCATGAGCACCCCGCTAGTCACTGACAACCTCGCCCCGGAACTCGTCGGCCCCGTCCTGGCCTTGGCCGAGGAGGCACGGGTCACCGACGGGATCGCGCCGCTGTCCGAACAGACCCTGCTACGGGTCAGACACGGCGCCCCGTCGGGCAGCAGCCGCTACCACGTGGTCACCGACGACGGCGCAGTCGTGGGCTTCGCGCTCGTCGAACGGACCGAAGGCGAACCCGACTCCGGCGAAGTGGTGGTCGCCCCCGCCCACCGGGGCCGCGGACACGGATCCGCGCTGCTGCGCTCGGTTCGCGACGACGCCGGACCCGACGGGGTCCGCGTGTGGGCACACGGGCGGACCCCCGGGGCGGTGTCGGTGGCGGCGGCCGACGGGTGGGTCACCGTCCGCGAGCTGCACAAGATGCGCATGCCCCTGCGGGACCTGGGCGCTGAATGGCCCGGCGGCCCCTGGAGCGCGCCCGAACTCCCCGCGGTCGCGCTGCGGCCCGAGGTCGCGGAGCAGGTACAGGTCCGCCCCTTCGTGGTGGGCCAGGACGAGCAGGCCTGGCTGGAGGCCAACGCGCGCGCCTTCACCGACCACCCCGAGCAGGGCTCGCTGACCCTGGACGACCTGCTCCAGCGCGAGGTCGAGGACTGGTTCGACCCCGAGGGCTTCTTCGTGGCGGCCACGGACAGCGGGACCATCGCCGCCTACCACTGGACCAAGACGCACGCCGACGGCGCCGGCCTCAGCGACGACGAGACCGTGGGAGAGGTCTACGTGGTGGGTGTGGACCCGGCTTGGCAGGGCACCGGCCTGGGCCGTGCGCTGACCCTTGCCGGGCTTCACCACCTGCGCGACGCCGGGTTGCCCTGGGTTCACCTGTACGTGGACGGAGACAACGAGGCCGCGGTGCGCCTGTACGAGTCCCTCGGGTTCTCCATGTGGGACACGGACGTGATGTTCGCGCCCTCCGAAGGCGCGGAGCCCGCCGGTGGCGCGGACTGAGCCGACCGGGTCCCAGCGGGCTCCCGGGCCCGGACACCCCTCGGCTGACGTGCGACTGGTCACATTCACCGAGCGAACCCCTTGGAGCCACGGGAGTGCGATTTCTCGTTCATCTTCCGTTCACCTTCTCTGGGACAACTGGTCACCTCCTGCGCCTACCTTCACATTCGGCGCGGATCGTCTGCCTTCCGCGCGTCGACCGTGACACGGCGGTCATCTCCCGTGCGGTTCACGGGCAGTGGCACACAGACCGAGCGACCGGCCCCACAACCTTTTCCGAACCGGAGAATCCATGACGACCACGGACGCGCCCCAGGCGGCACCGCCGCCCACGGGCAAGCGCCGGATCGGCGATGTCGTATTCGCCGGGCTCGCCCGAAGCTCGGGCCTCCTGATCCTCGCGATCCTCGCGGGTGTGGCCGCCTTCCTGCTGATCCAGGCCTGGCCGTCGCTCTCCGCCAACACCTCGAACTTCCTCACCGACACGGCGTGGGACGCCAACGTCCGGGAGAACCCGTCGTTCGGTGTGCTGGCCCTGGCCTTCGGCACGGTCCTGGCGGCCGCGATCGCGCTGCTCTTGGCCACCCCCGTGGCGATCGGCATCGCGCTCTTCATCGTCTACTACGCGCCCCGGAAGCTCGCCACCACGCTCGGCTACCTGGTCGACCTGCTCGCCGCGATCCCCAGCGTGGTCTACGGCCTCTGGGGCATGATGGTCCTCGCCCCGCAGCTGGTGCCGGTCTACGAGGGCATGTCCGAGCACCTGGGCTGGATCCCGCTCTTCGAGGGTCCCACCTCCACCTCAGCCAGGACCCTGCTCACCGCGGGCATCGTCCTGGCCGTCATGATCCTGCCCATCATCACCGCGATGTCCCGCGACGTGTTCCACCAGGTCCCGCAGGCCCACCGTGAGGCAGCGCTGGCCATGGGCGCCACCCGCTGGGAGATGATCCGGCTGGCCGTGCTGCCCTTCGGCAAGTCCGGGATCGTCGGCGGCGCCATGCTCGGCATGGGGCGCGCACTGGGCGAGACCATGGCGGTCGCCATGATCCTCTCGCCCTCGCTGGCGGTCTCCTTCAACCTGCTCCAGAGCGGAAACCAGACCATCGCCGCGCACATCGCGCTCCAGTACCCCGAGGCCACCGGGTTCGGCGTCTCCGCGCTGATCGCCGCCGGCCTGGTCCTGTTCGCGATCACCCTGGCCGTCAACATGGCCGCCCGCTACATCGTGGCCCGGGGCAACAAGGAGTCCGCATGAGCATGACGACCACGCAGCCTCCCGAGCCCGAGACGGGTGCGGTCGAGAACGAGCTGCGCTCCGTGACCCTGCCGAACCGCTTCCCCGCCGTCCTGCTGGCCTCCTGCGCCATGGTGGTCGCCGGGGTGCTGGCCGCGTTCTCCTCCTTCGGCATCGTCCTGTGGGCACTGCTCACCGGTGTCGCCTACACGGTGATCATCGTGACCGCATCGGCGCGGATGGAGGGCGGTCGCAAGGCCAAGGACCGCCTGGTCACCGCACTGGTCTACTCGGCCTTCCTCTTGGCCATGGCCCCGCTGGTCTCGCTCCTGTACACCGTGGTGACCTTCGGTCTGGACCGCTTCGGCTGGAACTTCCTGACCGTGTCCATGAACGGTGTCCTGCCGAGCATGGACGCGGGCGGCGCCTACCACGCCATCATCGGCACCCTGATGATCACGGGCATGGCGACGCTCATGTCCGTACCGATCGGTGTGCTCACCGCCGTCTACCTGGTGGAGTACGCGCAGGGCCGCCTGAAGAAGGTCATCACCTTCTTCGTGGACGTCATGACGGGCATCCCCTCCATCGTCGCCGGCCTCTTCGTGGTCGCGCTCTGGATGATGATCTTCGGTCCGGGCAACACCAACGGCGCGGCGGGCGCGATCTCGCTGGCCGTGCTGATGATCCCCGTCGTGGTCCGCTCCAGCGAGGAGATGCTGCGGCTGGTACCCCGGGACCTGCGCGAGGCGTCCTACGCCCTGGGAGTGCCCAAGTGGCGCACGATCACCAAGGTGGTGCTCCCCACGTCGGCCGCCGGTCTGACCACCGGAATCATGCTCGCCATCGCGCGCGTTATCGGAGAGACGGCACCGCTGGTGCTCACCACGGGCTCGTCCGCCGTCTCCATCAACTGGAACCTGTTCGACGGTCAGATGATGAACCTCCCGGTGTTCATCTTCTCCCAGTTCCGCATGGGCGGAGCCGTCAACTACGAGAGGGCATGGGCGGCGGCGCTCACACTGGTCCTCACGGTCATGCTCCTGTTCCTCACGGCACGCGTGATCGGCAGCCTCTTCTCACCCAAGACCCGCTAGAGCACACGAGGTACACCCTGTGGCGAAACGAATCGACGTCTCCGGACTCCACGTCTACTACGGTGACTTCCTTGCCGTCGAGGACGTGTCCATGACCATCGAGCCCCGGTCGGTGACGGCGTTCATCGGGTCCTCTGGCTGCGGCAAGTCGACCTTCCTCCGCACCCTCAACCGGTTGCACGAGGTCACCCCCGGCGCCCGGGCCGAGGGCAAGGTCCTGCTCGACGACCTCGACATCTACGGCCGCGAGGTCGACCCGGTGATGGTCCGCAGCGAGATCGGCATGGTCTTCCAGAAGGCCAACCCGTTCCCCACGATGTCGATCTACGACAACGTGATCGCCGGGGCCCGGCTCAACAACTCCCGGATGAGCCGCTCCGAAGCCGATGACCTGGTCGAGGAGTCCCTGCGCGGCGCCAACCTCTGGGAAGAGGTCAAGGAGCGCCTGAACAAGCCGGGCGCGGGCCTGTCCGGCGGCCAGCAGCAGCGCCTGTGCATCGCCCGGGCCACTGCGGTCAAGCCGTCCGTGCTGCTCATGGACGAGCCCTGCTCCGCTCTGGACCCGATCTCGACGCTGGCGATCGAGGACCTCATTCACAACCTGAAGGAGGAGTACACGATCGTGATCGTCACCCACAACATGCAGCAGGCCGCCCGCGTCTCCGACCAGACCGCATTCTTCAACCTGTCGGCCCCGGGCAAGCCCGGCAAGCTCATCGAGATGGGCGAGACCAACCAGATCTTCACCCGCCCGGAGAAGAAGGACACGGAGAACTACATCACCGGCCGCTTCGGTTAAGCCGACAAAAGCCCAGGTCAAAAGCGTCGGCCGATGATCACCCAGGCCGCTTCGGGCGGTTCTGGGGCTGTGGTCAGAGCTTGCGGTGGAAGCGGGTGTAGGTGTTGAACTCGGTCACCGGGGCGAAGCCCAGGCGGTGGAGTACCGCACTGCTGGGATCGTTGCCATGGATGACTCCGCAGTAGACGTCCGTGGCGGCCAGGGACCGCTTGGCCTCTTGTATGAGCGCCTCGCAGGCCGCCGTCGCGTAGCCCCGGCCAGTCGCTGCCCGGTCCAGCCAGAAGCCGAGCCCGTAGCGCGGCGGGTCCACCGCGACCAGGCTGACCCTGCCGATCAGCAGCCCGTGGACCCGGACCCCGTAGGCCCACTCCTCTCCGGACTCGTGACGGGAGAACGCGGCCCGGATCGCCTCCGGCGAGGCGTCGACCTCCTCCAGGAAGTTCCCGTGCCTGGTGAGGTGCTCCCGGTTGGCGCGCATGAGCTCCCGGTAGGCGTCGACGTCGTCCCCCGTGAAGAGGGCGAGGACGACCCCGGGCAGGGCTGTGGGCACGGTCTGCGGCATGCTGTGGGCTCCGCTCATCCGGTCAGCGCGATGGTGCCCTGGGCCGCCGCCGCGACCTTCTCGGTGCCGTCGTCCTCGACCATCACGAGGTCGCAGCGGCAGACAGCCCGCTTGCGCGTGGACTCGAGGGCCTCCGCGCGGGCGCTGAGCAGCCGACCCTTCCCCGGGCGCAGGTAGTCGATGGAGAACCCGCTCGTGAGTACCGAGGGCCCCAGAACGCTGCCGCCGGCGAAGGTGAGGGCGTTGTCCGCCGCGTAGGAGAGCACCCCGCCGTGCAGGAACCCGTTCTGTTGGAGGAGGTCGTCACGGACGTCGACCTCCAGGACGACCCTGCCGGGCTCGAAGGCGGCGATCCGGGCCCGGACCAGCTTGCTGAAGGGTTGTGCGTCCAGGACGAGGTTGGCGAGCTCCGGGGTGATCTCGTCGGCCACGGCTTCCTCCTACTTGTTGGTACAGCAACTGTAGGGCGCGTTTTGGTTGCTTCTCCAGAGAATTCGTCCAACCCTGGCCAATTGACCCAATTGTGGTGATTTGACGCCTAATGTCCCCCTTGAGTGGAGGGGGACATCATGCGAGTTTCCACATTGGTCCCAGCAGCCACCGTCCTACTCGCCGTCTCCGGATGTGCCTGTGGGCCGGACTTCGCCACCCCCACCGGTGACGGGCAGCAGGAGACGGAGAGCCCGGGGCAGCGGGCCCCGGAGAACGGGCCGGGCACCCACGGGCCACCGGAACCGGCGGAGGAGGGCCCGGCGGAACCCGGCTCACCGGGACCCACCGCCGACGACGAACCCCCTGAGGAGACCGGCCCCACGACCGGACCCGAGGACGGTGGCGGAGCCGCGACCGCGGACGAACCCGTCCGCCTGGCCCTGGGTGCAACCCACACCTTCGAGGACGGCTTCACCGTGACCATGGGCGCGGTGGAACGCCGCACCGAACCGGCTGAGGCCGCCGCGGACGGCTCCGACACCGCGCCCGACGACGCCTCCCCGGACGAGGACGGCGAACCCGCAGACGATCCGGGCTACGAGGAAGGCGAAGCGGACCCCGACACTCCCGAGGACGAGTCCTGGCCCGAGGAGGACGAGTCCTGGCCCGAGGAAGACGACCTCGAGGACCCCGAAGACGCCGAGGACCTCGAAGACCTCGAGGAAGAGGACTCCTGGGCCGAGGAAGACGAGGACGTGCCCGAGACCGAGGACGACCTGCCCGTTGAGGAGCCCGTCGAGGAACCAGCGGAAGAATCCCTCGAGGACGGCGACGACTACTACGCCTGGAGCGTGGACGTCGTCAACGACGGGGACGAGGACGTCTACACCGGAGCGGTCCTCAGCGCCTGCTCCGTCGGCGAACCGCTGACAGTGTCCGGGGCGCCCTACCTGGGCGAGGTGCTCGCACCACCCGCCTACCTCGCTTCGGAACAGAACGCCGCATGGGACGAGGACTGCTGGTCCGACGCGGACGACTCCACCCTCCAGTGGACCCTGGAGTTCCTGAACGAGGAGGGCGAACGTCTCTACCCGGTGCTCGTCTTCGAGGGCCGGGTGGACTGAGCCACCGGGGCCCTCCGGACCGGGACGGGCGGCGGGCGGCCCGCCGGGCTCAGGAGCCGTAGGGGACCGCGTCGACCAGGGTCACCCGGATGGTCCGGCCGTTGGGCACCGTGTAGGAGCGCTCCTCTCCGGCCCGGGCCCCGATGAGTGCACTACCGAGCGGGGACTCAGGCGAATACACGCTCACCCCGTCCGACGCCGCGCGGTCGCGCACCCCGAGAAGGAACGTCTCGGTCTCGGGGTCGTCGCCGTAGCGGACGGTAAGGACCATGCCGGGCTCGGCGACACCGTCGTCTGGCGGTGTCTCCCCGATGACCGCGTCCCGCAGGATCTCCTGGACGCGGGTGACGCGCGCTTCGCGGGCGTCCTTGTCCTCAGGGATGGGGAAGCCGTACTCCTCGGCTCTCGACGGGTCGGCCGTTCCGGTGAGGACCGCCAGTTCGGCGGAGAGGCGTTCGTGGGTTCCCGGGGTCAGCCAGGTGCTGTTGGACATCGTGTGTCTCCTTGTGGATCGTGTCGCCCGGTACGCGGATGCATCCGGTACACGGAGTCGTCCGGTATGAAGGGCGCCCCGCCGGATGTCCGACGGGGCGCTGATGGAACGTGCGGGGAGCGGGTCAGCGCAGGGGGTCGAAAGGACGCAGGGTCTCGGGAAGCGTGCCGGTGGCGACCGCTCTGGCGAGCAGGCGGCCGGTGATCGGACCGTGGGTGAGGCCCCACATGCCGTGCCCTCCCGCCACGTACAAGCGGGGGATCCTGGTGGGACCGATCAGCGGCAGGCCGTCCGAGGTGACCGGGCGGGAACCCACCCACTCGTCGGTACGCGCGGAGAGGTCGACCCCGGTCAGGTACGGCCCGGCCGAGGCGGTGATCGCGTCCATCCGGCTCTCGCTCCTGGGCGCCTCGATGTCGCGGAACTCCATGGTTCCGGCGACCCTCAGGCCCTCGCCGTGCGGGGTGCAGGCCACCCGGGCCTCGGGCAGGTAGAGCGGCCCCGGCACGGGTCGGACGGTGGGCACCGTGAAGCTGTACCCCCGGCCCGCGCGGAGCGGGACGTCCACCCCCCAGGCGCGCCCGTGGCGGCCGAGCCAGGCCCCCGTGGCCACAACGACCGCGTCCGCCGACTCCGTCTCCCCGTGCGCGGAGCGCAGCGTGAAGCGGCCCTGACGGGCCTCGACGCCGGTCACCCGGAACCCCTCGATGACGCTCCCGCCGCGCTCGCGCACCGAGTCCGCGAGGGCGTGTGTGTACAGCCCGGGATTGATGTAGCGCTGGCCGTCGATCCGCACGCCCGCTCGGACCGCGTCCGAGACGAACGGGCTCTGTCCGCGCGCCGCGTCCCGGTCCAGTGCGGAGTAGGAGAGGGGCAGCCCGGACGCGCGGGCCTGGTCCAGCTCCATGAGCAGGTGCGCGGCCTTCTTCTCCTTCGAGAACAGGGCGGTGATCGGGCCCTCCTCGACCTTGGCCGACACACCGGTCTCGGACAGCTCTTGGAAGGTGTCCAGGCTGGCGGAGCTGAGCGGGACGTTGCCGCGCAGGGCCCGCTCCCAGGTGGACTGCCTGCTGTTCAGGGCGAAGGAGGCCAGGAAGCGCAGGAGGCCGGTGTCCGTGGTCGGCGGGACGGACAGCGGGGCGTTCGGGTCGAGAAGCGCCTGCAGTCCGTGTTGGAGGACCCCCGGCTCGTTGAGCGGAATGGCCAACCCCGGCGCGATCCAGCCCGCGTTGCCCCAGGACGAGCCCGAGGCCACCGTGTCGCGTTCGACCACGGTGACCCCGACCCCGTACTTCTGAAGGAACCAGGCGGTCGAGAGGCCGACGATCCCGGCCCCGACGACGATGACGGTACGCGGTGATCCCGCGCCCTTCGCGGACATGGCGTGTTCTCCTGTGCGTACTGGGTGACAGGTGCGGTGCCGCACCCGACCAGAGTCTCTCCCGGAAGCCGCGCCCGACCTTTGTCCTAGCCGAACAATCTCGGCGTACCCTCGTGTGACAGACCGACAACGGACCGACAGCCGCCGGAGGCGTTCCGTGGTACTGCTCGACCGCCTGGTCACCATCCTCGGTACGTACGGCGCCCGGCTGTGGGGACCGCGCCCCACCGGTGACACGGCCCTGCACGGGGTGGCCTTGCACGATCCGGCCGTCCCCGGCCCTGAGGAGGCCGACGTCTTCCTCGCTGTGGGCGTCACCGATCCGCTGCACGCGGTCGAGCTCGCCGAGCGCTCCAGAGCCCTGGCCGTCGTGGTGCGCACGGAGCTGGACGACGAGGGCGGTCGGCACCGCGAAGCGGTCGCGCGCGCCGCGGAGAGCGGCATCGCCCTGCTCGGCGTCGATCCCGCGGTGTCCTGGGGGCAGGTCGCCGGGGTGGTGTACGGCCTGGTGCTGGAGGGCGGTGAGACCGAGGCGGGGCGCGGCCCGGCGGACCTCCCCGCGCTCGCGGACGCGGTCGCCGCACGGGTCGGCGGCCCGGTGACCATCGAGGACCCGCGCCTGCGCGTACTGGCCTACTCGGACCGCCAGACCGACGCGGACCAGGCCCGGTGGGACACCATCCTGGGCCGCCGGGTCCCCGACGCGGTCCAGCGCCACCTGGAACACACCGGGGTCACCGCACACCTGGCCTCGTCCGCCGAACCGGTGTACCTGCCGCCGGAACCCGACCTCGGCCTGGGCGGACGCACCGCGGTAGCGGTACGCGTCGGCCGTGAGTTCCTGGGCTCCCTGTGGGCCGTGTGCGACGGGCCCTTGGACGCCGAGCACTCGGCGCAGCTGACCGAAGGGGCCCGCACGGTGGCCCTGCACCTGCTGCGCACCCGGGTCAGCGCGGACCTGGAACGCCAGGTCGAGTCCGACCTGGTGAGCCGACTGCTTGAGGGTGCGATGGACCCGACCGAGACCGCCGGGCGACTGGGGCTCGCCCCGGTACCGCACCGGGTGGTGGCCCTACAGGCGCACACCCCGGACGAACGCCACTCCGCCACCCTGATGACCTTCGAACGCGCCACCACCGGTTTCGGCTGGTCGCGCCCGGGGCGGAGCACGGTGTTCGGCAGTACCGTCTACACGATCCTGCCGTGCGGCGCCGATACGTCCCCCGCCCGCAACTGGGTGCGCGAAACCACGCGGGCGCTCCCCGGACACGTGGTCGTCAACGCGGGGATCGGCGGCCCCGCGGAACTGGCCAGGCTCACGGCCAGCCGACGGGAGGCGGACGAGAGCCTCACCCTGCACGCCTCCCGCCCGGAGGGCCCCGCTGTGGCCTACGACGAGTCCTGGGGCGACGTCCTGATCCACCGCCTCCGCATGGCCTCCGCTTCCGGCCGCCGACCGGCCGACGGACCCGTGGCCGATCTCACACGCCACGACGCCGAGCAGGGCACCCGGTACGCGGAAACGCTGCGTGCCTGGCTCCAGGCGCAGGGCGACCCGAACGGGGCAGCGGAACTCCTGGGGGTGCACCCCAACACGGTCCGCCACCGGATGCGGAGGATGGCCGCCGTGACGCCGCTGGCCCTGGACCAGCCCCGGATGCGCCTGGCCCTCGCCATCGCCCTGGAGACACAAGAACAGGAAGATCAGGGATTCTAGGGAGTTGGGGGTGAGGGAGTTGGGGGTAAGGGGTCGTCTTGCCGCTCAACCGTTCTTGACGACGATGGTCTCCACCGTGTTGGCGACGTGTTCGAAGGCGTCGGCCGCGGTCTCCAGCTCCTCGATGACGTCTTTGAGCTTGAGTACGGTCAGCGCGTCGTACTCCCCGCTGAACAGCTTGGCGAGGAGCTTGCGGTAGATGCGGTCGGCCTGGTTCTCCAGCTGGTTGATCTCGATCCAGTAGCGGGTGAGGTCCTTCATGGTCCGCAGGCGCGGCATGGCCTCCGCGGTGAGTTCGGCGGCCCGCTCGAGGACCTCGATCTGGTCGATGATGCCTTTGGGCAGGCGCTCCAGCCCGTAGAGGCCGATGAGGTCGACGGCGGCCTCCATCGAGTCCATCACGTCGTCCAGGTTGGAGGCGAGACGGTAGATGTCCTCGCGGTGCAACGGCGGGGCCGTGCTCTTGTTGAGCCGGCGCATGATCGCGTGGGTGGCGTCGTCTCCGGCGTGCTCGCAGGCACGCATCTTCTCGGTGATGGCCTCGCGGTCGGCACCGTCGCTCATCAGTTCCACCAGCAGGCGGGCCCCGATGACCAGGTTGTTCGCCGAGTCGGTGAACATCTCGTAGTAACTGTCATCACGCGGGCGCAAGCGCAGGCGCACGTCGTTCTCCCGGTGGTGCGGTGGTCTTCCTTGGTGGATGCTAAGGGCGCTGACAGGCTGCTTCAGCGCGACAGTCCAGGGCGGTACACGCTCCGGCCGAGTGTTGGGGAAGGCGGTCCGGGCGCGGTCACCCCTCGTTCATCTGTCTGTCCTGGTGCCTGGAACGCCGTTGGAGACGGGTTCCATCACGATCCTCCCGATCTCGGGCGACACCGGGACGGTTCGGGACGCTACCGTCTCCCGCCCTCGCTGGCCAGCGGGTCACTGAGACCGGAATCACTTCAAGTGTCAGAGGTCGGCCGTCGACGTCTCCGGCGATCCCCCGGTGTCCACCTTCGGGCCATTGCCCCGCAATGACAAGTACCCCTGTCATTCGCCCTCTCGCCCGGTTCCGTCCACCCCGCACCGGGGCAGGCCGGACACCCCTGTGGACCAGGCACGAGCCCGGAACGATCTGCCGGACACGTCTTAGGATCTGCGCATGCCTTCAGCCCTGACCCCGAGCGCCGTGCGGCGGCTCCGCACCGCGCTCGACGACCAGCTCTCCGTCCTCGGCGAACCCGCCTTCGAGGGTTCCGACGAGGAGGCCGTGGCCGCGTCCGTCCGGGCGGTCCTTCGGGCCGAGGAGCCACTGCGCCCCGCGTTGAAAGCCGCCGTCCGGTGCAGCCTGGCAGTACTGGCCGACCGCGCCCCCGGACGCAGCCTGGAGGTGCGGGTGCCGCCGTACGGCGCGGTCCAGGTGATCGAGGGACCCAGCCATACGCGCGGCACACCGCCGGGGGTGGTCGAGGCTGATCCGCTCACGTGGCTGCGGTTGGCAGACGGCCGGACCGGCTGGGCGAACGCGGTCGCCGAGCACAGCGTGCGGGCCAGCGGGGTACGCTCCGACCTGTCGTCCCACCTCCCGTTGTGGCGGGAATGACCGGCGCCCCGACCCCGAGTGGCGAGCCGCCCTCAGCCAGCGGCTAAGCTGTGCCTGTGTCGTACTCCGACGGCCGGCTCTCCATGGACCTCGATCCGCTCGAACGCGGCCCGCAGGACGCCTGCGGTGTTTTCGGGGTCTGGGCACCCGGCGAAGAAGTCAGCAAGCTCACCTACTTCGGCCTCTACGCGATCCAGCACCGCGGCCAGGAATCCGCGGGCATCGCCACAAGTGACGGCGAACGCATCGTCGTATACAAGGACATGGGACTCGTCTCCCAGGTCTTCGACGAGGCGACCCTGGACTCGCTGAGAGGCCACCTCGCGATCGGCCACTGCCGCTACTCCACCACCGGTTCCCCGGTGTGGGAGAACGCCCAGCCGACGTTCTACACGGCGCGCGAGGGGGGTCTGGCGCTCGGCCACAACGGCAACCTGATCAACACCCCGGAACTGGCCGCGATGCTGCCCGACCAGCGCCGCGGCGCCACGACGGACACCGAGGTCCTCACCAACCTCCTCGCGGCCAGGGCCAAGGACGGCCAGAGCCTCGAGGACGCGGCCATGGAGCTGCTCCCCAAGGTGCAGGGCGCGTTCTCCCTGGTCTTCATGGACGAGGACACCCTCTACGCGGCGCGCGACCCGCAGGGCATCCGCCCGTTCGTCCTCGGCCGCCTCGGTGAGACCTCCGGCGCCGGCGGCTGGGTCGTCGCCAGCGAGACCGCGGCCCTGGACATCGTGGGTGCCGAGGTCGTCCGCGAGATCGAGCCGGGTGAGCTCCTCGTGATCGACGGCGAAGGGGTCCGTTCCCGCAGCTTCGCCCCGACCAAGCGCAAGGGCTGCCTGTTCGAGTACGTCTACCTGGCCCGCCCGGACACCAGCATCGCCGGTCGCAGCGTCAACTCCACCCGGGTAGAGGTCGGCCGGCGGCTGGCCAAGGAGCACCCGGTCGACGCCGACCTGGTGATCCCGGTCCCCGAGTCCGGCACCCCGGCCGCGGTGGGTTACGCGGAGGCCAGCGGGATCCCGTTCGCCCAGGGCCTGGTGAAGAACTCCTACGTCGGGCGCACCTTCATCCAACCCAGCCAGACCCTGCGCCAGTTGGGTATCCGGCTCAAGCTCAACCCCCTGCGCGAGGTCATCGAGGGCCGTCGGCTCGTGGTCGTGGACGACTCGATCGTGCGCGGCAACACCCAGCGGGCCCTGGTCCGGATGCTCCGCGACGCGGGCGCCGCGGAGGTGCACGTCCGGATCTCCAGCCCGCCGGTGCTGTGGCCCTGCTATTACGGCATCGACTTCGCCACCCGGGCCGAGCTCATCGCCGCGAACCTGACGGAGCGCGAGATCGCCGAGTCGGTCAACGCGGACTCGTTGGCCTACGTCGACCTGGACGAGCTCATCGCCGCGTCCGAGCAGCCCAAGGACCAGCTGTGCCGGGCCTGCTTCGACGGGGTCTACCCGTTGGAGGTCGACGCCGACTCCCAGGGCAAGTACCTGCTGGAGAAGGCCTGCGGCACCCCGGAAGGCTCCACTCTCGCCACCAGCCCCAAGTAACACGCGCGCGGGCCCATCCGGTCCGCCGCGCCCGGAACCGAGTCCGGATCCTCCGGCGTGCCCTGGAACAGGGCCGGGGAGCATTCACACCACCGAAAACGAGGAGAACTCGCGTGGCAGCCGACAGCACAGGGGCGACGGGCGCGTACGCGGCCGCGGGTGTCGACATCGCCGCCGGTGAGCGCGCCGTCGACCTGATGAAGCGTCACGTCGCGCGCACCCGCCGACCGGAGCAGGTCACCGACGCCAGCGGGTTCGCGGGCCTGTTCCGCCTGGACACGGCCAAGTACAAGGACCCGGTCCTGGCCACCTCCACGGACGGTGTGGGCACCAAGGTCATGCTCGCCCAGCAGATGGACAAGCACGACACCATCGGTGTCGACCTGGTTGCGATGGTCGTCGACGACCTCGTGGTCAGCGGTGCCGAGCCCCTCTTCATGACCGACTACATCGCGACCGGTGCCGTGGTACCCGAGCGCATCGCCGACATCGTCGGCGGGATCGCGGAGGGCTGCCACCAGGCCGGGTGCGCCCTCATCGGGGGCGAGACCGCTGAGCACCCGGGGGCCATGGAGCCCGACGAGTACGACCTGGCGGGCGCCGGCACCGGTGTGGTCGAGGGCGACGCGATCCTCGGCCCGGACCGGGTACGCGAGGGCGATGCCGTGATCGCGATGGCCTCGTCCGGGCCGCACTCCAACGGCTACTCCCTGGTCCGCCACATCGTGGACGGAGCCGACCTGGACCTGTACGCGGAGGCCCCGGAGCTGGGCGGGGTACTGGGTGAGGTGCTGCTGACCCCGACCCGGGTCTACGCGAAGGACTGCGTGGCGCTCACCGAAGCGGTGGAGGTGCACGCCTACTCGCACGTCACCGGTGGCGGCCTGGCCGCGAACCTGTCCCGGTCACTGCCGGAGGGCCTCGACGCGGAGCTGGACCGCTCCACCTGGGCGCCGACCCCGGTTTTCGGCTACTTGTCGGAGAAGGGCGGCATCACCCGGGACGACATGGAGGCCACGTTCAACATGGGCGTGGGCATGGTCGCGATCGTGGCGGCAGCCGACGCGGACCGCGCACTGGGCGTACTCGCCGACCGCGGGGTTCCGTCCTGGCGCCTGGGCGAGGTCCGGAGCGGTTCCGGGCAGGCCGTGCTGACCGGCGAGTACCGGACCGCGTGAACAGGGACGCGAAAATAGCCGGTGCGAACCACCTGGGTGGTTCGCACCGGCTATATCCACCTGTCCGCGACGGCTTCCGGTCGGAAAACCGTGTCCGCTACAGGTCAGCGGTTGTTGTCCGAGCGACCCGAAAGTCTCGGCCTCATCCGACGACTACTTGTCGGACTCCGAATACTTCTCGGCTAGATCCGCGTAACGGTCGACCAGGTCGTCCTGAGGATCAGCGTAAGGATCATCCGGTCCAGACGGCCCGGAGTGTGACCCCTCGTCCTCAGCGACACCCAGCTCCGACCGCAGCCGATCAAGGTCGGTCCCACCGGTGCTGTACTTGAGCTTCCGGGCGACCTTCTGCTGCTTGGCCTTGGCTCGGCCGCGCCCCATTGGCTCGACCCCCTCAACGATTGGGTTCCGACGAACCCCAGATCACTTACTAACCCGCACTACCGGGCTGACGGCCGCCAAACGCGACTGACGGCGTGCGCCAGCTTACGTACACATCCAACCGTACCTGGTCGGACCCCGCCGTGCCTACGCCACCCGGGTGTGACGGATGTGGCGTACGCACGAGATCCCCTCCTACCAGGCACTTCTCACGGTGAGTGCCTGAGGCAACGATCTGTGCCACGATTCGATCGTGCTGCCCTACACCGCCTATCTCCGCGTCTACCAGCCCATCGCGGCCTTCTCTCCCCGCGACCGCAGGTACTGGGAAGGATACGCGGAGTCCACGGACCGACCGAAGCGGGTCAACGCCCTGGCCTCCGAGCACGCCGCGAGCCTGAGCAGACTCATCACCACGCCGCCGGTCGTCGCGCCCTCCGAGGAGAGCCGCGACGCCTACCTCCGCCGCGTGAACGAGCGCCTGTACGTGTGCCCGTGGCAGACCCGGCTTCGCTCCTGGCGCGCCTTCGACGAGTTCGCGGACTCCATGCCGACACCGCTGGTCGAGGCCTTCGTCCCCGCTCCGGAGGCCGAGCGGGCCGAGGCCGGCTACCGGCAGTGGCGCGACTCAGGGGCGGAACTGTATCCGGGGATCCTGTCGAGCAACTGGACGGTCCCGGCTCCCTGGTTCATCCCGTTCGAACACCAGGAGCGGTGCCTCGTGCTGTCGGCAGGCTCCACCAGGACCCTGCTGTACCTGACCAAGACCGCGCAGGCCCATCGGCGCCTCGAGCACACGGTAGCGGTGCTGAGCGAGCACATCGGGCAGCACGCGGTCTCCACGTCCACCGAGCAGCTCATGGACTGGCTCTCGCTGACCGCCCACCCCGACTCCCTCCTCGAACTCGACTACGGAGGCCTGCCGCACCTGCTCAGCGACGAGCACCTGAGCGAGGACCGCTCCGTCGCCGAGGTGACCGAGGCCGTCGAGGCACTCGAGAAGGGCGACCGGGCCCGGGTCACGGAGCTCCGCAGGAGGCTCGCACGGCGCTGGAAGTCGGTGCGCGCCCTGGAGCACGCCAACTGACGGTCATGGAATCACCAGATTTTCATGGACACTCGCCGATCAACTGTCGTTATCGAGGCGGCTGAGAGGCCCCGCGCCACGCCGCGAGCCAACCTGGTACACCAGGTTTCTCGCCCGCGGCTTGCTCACTTTCCGCACGTTACGGCGGCGCGGAGGCGGACACCCCCAGGGCACGACATCAAGCATCGTGAAACTGGGCATAACGCCCGATAGGGATCGACGTAGACTGTAGCCATCCGGTCACTGAGTGCACCCTGAGTAATCGAGAAACCCTTGCCACGCCGAGGATGCGCGTGGCCCGACCCGCCAACCGAAGCGGGCCCGCGCCCTTGGCGCCTCCCCGCCTGACTCTTCTCCTTCAAGCAACTGACCAGGGCTTCCATCCCCCTCTCCCGAGCTCGACCCCCGGGTTTCGGTCAGCCCTGCCCTAGCACTTCGGGCACTCCGGATCGAGAAAAACGAGGCCCGAGAACGAAGTTTTGACCGAATACGCCACATGCCACTAAACGTGTCGCTAGAATCACTTAGCGTGACGCGGCCACGGGCGGCTTTTGTTGGCCTCCCACGTGCAAAGTTGCTTGGAGTGGTCGTGCAATCACCTCGGGTGATGCCAATATGGACCTAGCGAAAATATTGGACATCCGGGCCAAGTGCCAGGAATAAGGCTCAAGGATCGGCACACAGATCCAGGAGGAGAGGCCGTACACATGTCAACTCGCACGCCCGAGGCGGAGCCCCTGTTGACCCCCGCCGAGGTTGCCACCATGTTCCGCGTGGACCCCAAGACCGTGACACGCTGGGCCAAGGCGGGCAAGCTGACCTCGATCCGCACCTTGGGCGGCCACCGCCGCTACCGCGAGACTGAGGTCCGCGCTCTGCTGGCCGGAATCCCCAGCCAGCGTACGGAGTGAGATCCCCGGTCTGTGCCGATTCCGGGGGGAACGGCCGGACGGACTCCGGCTACTGACGAAGGTCCAGGGCGGGTCACCCAGGCGGGGTGGCCCGCCCAACCGTGAGCGGCCCAGCGCAGACAGCCCCGCCTCCGCCACACGGCCGCGGTCAGTCCTCGATCTGGTCGTCCATGGCGGTGGTGCGCTTACGGGCGAGGAAGGAAGCGGCCGCGCCGCCACCCACCGCCACGACCGCGGCGGTGACCAGTGCGACGATCGAGCTGCCGGTCGTGGCCAGTCGGCTGCTGGGGGCGGCGGTCTCCTCCAGTTCCTCCCCGCCCCGGTCGCCGTCGTCGGACTTGGTCGCCGACACGTGGGTGGATCCGACCGCCCACGAGTCGGCGAAGTCCACCGCGAAACCGCTGTCGCGGTCCGGCTCGCCCACCTGCACCCAGACCGTGAGCGAGGAACGGATGCCCTCACCGACCCAGTCCTCGTCCTCGTCCTCGAAGCCCGCCTCGTTCACCAGGAAGCGCACACTGACGGGCACCTCGTCCAGGACGTCGCCGCTGTCCTCGTCGTAGACCTCCAGCGTGTCCTCGACCGTGTGGTCACCGTCGAAGTGCGGAACCGGATCGCCGAAGGCGGTCAGCTCGCCGTGTTCGAAGGTCGCCTCGGTCCGCCCGTCGTAGTCGGCGACGGCGCTGCTCCGCAGGCCGCTGAGGGTGAACTCGAGTGCGTTGCCGTCAGCGGAGACGTTGTCGGACCCGCCCTCACCGAGGATCACGGTGTCCTCGTCCTCATCCTCGTCCTCAGCCGGGCTCGAGGCGCTGGGGGAAGCCGAAGGGCTCGCGCGAGGTGTGTCCGGGTCGGTCTCCTCCGCCCGCTGGGGCTCTCGGTCCCCGGAACCGCCCCCCCGGTCACCGCCCTCCACACCGGGCTCCGACTCGTCCTGGCCGTCGCGTCCCTCCTCGGACGGCCCCGACGGCGGTGCCGACGGCGGTGCCGACGGCGGTGCCGACGGCGGTGCCGATGGCGACTCCGAGGGCTGCGTACCCTCAGCGCCCTCCCCGTCCGGGTCGACCATGCCGAGGTCGATGAGGTCGTCGACGCTGAGCCGGACCGACGCCCGCTCGACCACCGACTCCGCCTTCGACCCCTCGTCGTCGACCAGCGTGCTGCTCTCCCCCGTGACCTCCGCGTACTCGGCCAGGGGGCCGAAGAGCTCTGCCGCCTCCGCACCGTCCTCGGTGTCCCCGCCGAAGCTGATGGCGGTGGAGTAGCCCGTGACAAGATCCCCGTCGGTGACCCAGGCCTGGGCGTTCGCCCAGACGAGCTGGCCGGCCGAAGCGGGGGCGGCGGACGCGATGCCGAGCGCGCCGAGCGCCACGGCAAGGGTCCCACCGGCGAGGAGGCGGCGGGCGGACGATTTGGCGGGAGTCACCACAACACTCCTGTTGTATCTGGGGGATGCCCGGCTGAGCCGGTCCCGCACGGCGCTGACGCGACGGTCGGGATGTGCGGGCCGACCTGGCGGGCCGGGCGCGGTGTTCTGGGGCGGAGGGTCGTGACACCCGTCCGGTCGGGGGGGGACTGGTCTGTGTGGAGATCCGTGCACGGAGCGTTCCACACGGCGAGCCTAGTCCCTGGATCACGAAACGGAAACCGTTCGGCCGACGCTGGACCCATTCCCCGGAGGATCAGGTACTCGACCCGGATGACCGCCGTGAACTGGGGGAACGACAAAGGCCCCGGGGAGCGGCCTTGAATCCGCCCTCCCCGGGGCCCGGTCACACGAGCCTCAGCCGCTCACCGCGACCAAGACTGCCGACTCAGTTGAACCCGCCGACTAGTTCTCCTCGGTCTCGTCGAACTCGTCAGAGGCGTTGTTCTTCTTACGACGCGCCAGGTAAGCGGCAGCGCCACCACCTGCGGCGATCACGGCACCAGCGGCGACCAGAGCGGCGATCGGGCTACCGGTGACGGCCAGGTCGTCATCCGTGCCCTTGTCGTCGCCGTCGTCCTTACCGTGGTCCTTGCCGTCCTTGTCGTCGCCGTTGTCCTTGTCGTCGCCGTTGTCGCCGTTGTCGTCCTCGTCCGGGACGAGGTCGGCGGTACCGGCGATGGCGTCGGCGAAGTGGAAGTCGAGCAGGATGTCACCCGCGTCGAACGAGGCGTAGAGGCTGTTGTAAGCGCCGTCCCAGGTGATGTCCTCTTCGTAGAAGTCGTCGAACTCCGCCGCGCCGTCCTCTGCGTAGGTCTCGATGTCGATGGGCAGCTCGGTGTGGTGCTCGATGACCTCACCCGGCTCGAACGAGGCCGAGTACTCGCCGTCCCAGCCCTTGGTGACGGAGACCGAGGCGTTGGTGAACTCGACGTCCAGGAAGTAGTGCTCGTCGGTGGTACCGGCCTCGTCCTGCGTACCGGGCTCGTTCGGGGCACGGGCCTCGTCCGCTTCGGGACCTTCTTCGTCAGCCTCTTCGTCGGTCTCCCCGTCGCCTTCTTCCTCGGCGTCCTCGTCGTCCTCTTCGTCGTCCTCCTCCTCTTCGTCGTCCTCTTCTTCAGCCTCCTCGTCGAGGTCGTCGTCAGCCTCGTCCTCCGTGCTGGAGTCTTCCGCGGCAAGCGCCTCGGCGTCACCCTGGCTGCTGAGCAGATCGGTGTCCTCGGCCTCGATGAGGTCGAGGATGTCGTCCAGCGTGAGCTGGGCGTGGGCACTGTTCACAGCAACGGAGGAGTGCACGCCGTCGGCGTCCACCCGGGTGCTGGCGTCGGCGTCCACCGACAGGAAGGACTCCGGCTCGAAGACGACGTTCTCGCTGGCAGAGTCCTCGGTGCCCTGCTGCGTGGCCTCGAGAACGATCTCGTGGCCGGTGACGTTGGCGACAGCGGAACCGTACAGAACGGTGTCGGCGTTCGCGGGCAGGGCCGCGGCCATGGACAGGGCACCGAAGGCGACGAAGGTCATCCCGCCCTGCATGATACGGCGGGCGGTGAGACTACGAGTTTTGCGCAAAACAATCCTCATTCGGAATGTATCCAGCCCGATCGGGTCGGACTGGCCTGGCCACGCGATCCACCGCCGGAAAACCCAGCGGGAAGGTCTTGGAGCACGGTGCACGAACCAGGTTCGGTTAGGGGGAGGGTGGGGGCATTCAGAAGCCCGTCACCTGGGGAGACCGTGGAGTTCGGGGCTTGGTGCCAATGAGGGACAGGGGGCCGCCAAGCCGTTGTGTGACTCCCGATTTCCAAGAGGGACACTACCTTCCAGTAATGATCAAATCACCAGTTATTAATAACAAGCAGGTCACGATGCCTCATTAATCGCCCTCGGTAATCATTCGCGATAATCCGCGTGATTCTTTTATCCCGAAGTAAACCCAGCACCTATCCCGCGCGTCACGCGCGGTCGCGAAGAACGGATCCTTCATCAGCTGCACAAACTCACTTTCACATGGCAAACGCCACCACCGCCGTCCGGATGCGGCCTCCGGTAATGCGCTGTTCATTCGGCCCTATCTACTACAAGGGCCCCGGGGAGCGGCGGCTCCCCGGGGCCCGGTCACACGACCCTCAGCGCTTCACGGCGGACGAAACCGCCGAGACGACCGATACGGCCAGACGGCCGACTAGTTCTCCTCGGTCTCGTCGAACTCGTCGGAGGCGTTGTTCTTCTTGCGGCGCGCCAGGTAAGCGGCGGCGCCACCACCGGCGGCGATCACGGCACCAGCGGCGACCAGAGCGGCGATCGGGCTACCGGTGACGGCCAGGTCGTCATCCGTGCCCTTGTCGTCACCCCCGTCCGTACCGTGGTCCTTGCCGTCCTTGTCGTCCTTGTCGTCCTCGTCCTTGCCGTCGTCCTTGCCGTCCTCGTCCTTGCCGTTGTCCTTGTCGTCCTTGTCGTCGCCGTTGTCCTTGTCGTCCTCGTCCTTGTCGTCCTCATCCTTGTCGTCATCGTCGTCCTCGATGACGAGGTCCGAGGTGCCGACAGCCGCTTCGGCAAGGCTGAACTGGAGCCAGAACTCGTCCTCCACGGTGATGGTCGCGAAGAGGCCGTTGTAGGCCACGTCCCACGTGATGTCGTCCTCGAAGCGGTCGTCGACGCCTTCCTCTTCGCCGTCGACCGCTTCGGCCACGGCCTGGACCTGGCCCTCCGGGTGGTGCACGACGACATCCGGCGCGTCGTTCTCGACGAAGTAGTCCTCGTTCCAGTCCTTCATGACACCGACCGTGCCGTCGGTGAACTCGACGTCCAGGACGATCTCGTCGTCGTCCGCGTCGAGCGTGTCGAAGAACTCTTCGTCGAGCGCCTCGACGTCGCCTTCACTGCTCTGCAGGTCGTCGTCCGACTCCTCGATGACGTCCTCGATGTCCTGCATCGTGAGCTGGAAGTGGGCGCTGTTCACCGTGATGGAGGAGTGGGTGCCTTCGTCGTTCACCCAGTTGCTGGCCTCGGCGTCGACCGTGAGGTAGGTCTCCGGCTGCTCGTTGAAGCTCTCGCTGATCTCGTTGGGGGTGCCCTGCGGCGTGCCGTTGAGGGTGAGCTCGTACCCGGCAACATTGGCGGTGGCGGAGCCGTGCAGCACGGTGTCGGCGTTCGCGGGCAGGGCCGCTGCCATGGTCAGAGCGCCGAAAGCGACGAAGGTCATCCCGCCCTGCATGACACGGCGCGCGGTGAGACTACGAGTGTTACGCAAAACAATCCTCATTCGGAACGTCCCAGACCGAGGGGATCGGACTGGGCCTGGCCACGCGATCCACCGCCTGACACGCAGGCGGGGAGAACTCGGGGCACGGAGCACGAACCAGGTTCGGATAGGGGGAGGTCGGGGCGTTCAGAAGCCCACCACCTGTGGAAACCAGGGAGCTCCGGGCGTGGTGCCGAAGAGGGACAGGGGGCTACCGAGCCGTTGTGTGGCTCCCGATTTCCGAGAGGGACACTACCGGCCCACAAAGATCAAATCACCCACTCCAGATCACAAGCAGATCACGATACCCTTTTGATCGCCCTCGGTGACCATCCATTGTGCTTTGTGTGATTCTCTTTTGTGGACGTAAACCCCCCTCGACCTGCCGCGTCGTGCGCAGCCGAACAGAACCGCACCTTTTATCAGTCGTGCAGATGTCCTTTGTGCAGAACGCGTTGACCAACCCTGTCCGGATGTGGACTTCGACAATGCGCCCTTCAACCGGATTCATCTGGTAGATGGGGTGGTGTCCACCGGCTAGGTTGTGGTCATGCCCGTCTCCGAACCATCGGGGCGCCGGAGCCGCGCCAGCCGCGCCCTGTCCCTGCTCTGTCTCGCCGTCCTCTGGACCGCGGCCTGCGCGGCCCCGGCCGACGGCGCGCCCGAAACCGACCCGACAGCCGCTCCACCACTGCCCGGCCCCGAGGACCAGGACGACGGGAACGGGAATGGGGACGGGGAAGACTCCGACGGCGAGAACGGCGACACCCCGTCCGAGGACGAACCGGACCCGCCTGGCGACGGCCCTCTCGGCGACCGGGTTGTGGTCATCGATCCGGGTCACAACGGCGGCAACGCCGACGCCACCGACGAGATCAACGCCCAGGTCCCGGACGGCGTCGGTGAGAAGGCCTGCGACACCGTCGGCACCGAGACCGCGACCGGCTACGCCGAACACGAGTTCAACTGGGACCTGTCAGTGCTCGTCCAGGAACGGCTGGAGGCCGACGGGGCCACGGTGATCCTCACCCGGGAGGACAACGAAAGTGTCGGCCCCTGCATCGACGAGCGCGCCGAGATCGGCAACGAGAACGAGGCCGACGCAGCCCTGTCCATCCACGCCGATGGCGGGCCAGAGTCGGGACGGGGTTTCCACGTCATCACCCCCGGGGAGATTGACGGCCTCACCGAGGAGATAGTGGAGCCCTCCGCCCTGCTGGCCGAGGACATCCGTCGCGAATACCTCGAGGGGAGCGACATCCCCTACGCCGACTACCTCGCCGACGAGGGACTGGATGAACGCACGGACCTGGGCGGGCTGAACCTGTCCACGGTGCCGAAGGTGTTCCTGGAGGCTGGCAACATGCGCAGCACCGAAGACGCCGAACTCCTGGAGGACCCCGAGTGGCGGGAGGGCGCCGCCGACTCCGTCGCCCGCGGAGTAGCGGCCTACCTCCTGCGCGAATAAGGCCCCCTTCGCGAATAGGGCCTCAGGCGCGGGTAGGGCGCGTCCACACCCGGCCAAAACTACCGGCCGGTATGGCGTAGACCACCGCCCACCGGCATAATGCCATCATGCCCCCGGTCACACCGCCCGCGTCCGAATCACACGCGGGCCCGTGATATTGCCCCTTCGAACCTCGTGAACTGCACAATGGGGACCATGCCTCTGACACCGGCGGACATCCGCAACCAGAAGTTCCACACGGTGCGTCTGCGCCCGGGCTACAACGAGGAGGACGTCGACGAGCTCCTCGACCGGATCGAGGCCACCCTTGTGGCGTTGGAGGGCGGGCCGCGGAAAGGCCCGCTGATCACCGCGGACGAGATCCGCAACTCCCGCTTCCGCACCACCCGGATGAGCCCCGGGTACCGCGAGGACGAGGTGGACGACTTCCTCGACCGCGTCGTCGCCGACCTCGCCGGCCGCGGCCTCGGCCAGCCCGCGGCGCCACCCCCGCTGCCGCCGCACCCGGGACAGGTCGGCGCACAGCAGGCCCAGCAGCATCCAGCCCAGCCGCACCCAGCCCAGCCGCATCCGGGCCAGCGAACGCCCAGCCAGCCAGGCCCCGGGCAGCCGCAGCCGGTCCATCCCCACCCGGCGCAGGGATACCCGGGCCAGGACAGGCAGGACCTGCCGCCGACCGGAGCGCCCGCACCAGGACCGCGGATGGGCCCCAAGGACGTCCGGGACCAGCGCTTCGCCACCACACGGCTGACCACCGGTTACAACGAGCAAGAGGTCGACGAGTTCCTGGACCGCGCCGAATACACGCTGCACGTCCTCCTCCAGGGCCGTCCGGAACGGGCGACCCTGACCTCCGACGACGTGGAGCGGGCCCAGTTCGCCACCACCCGTGCACGCCCGGGGTACGACCCTGCCCAGGTCGACCGCTTCCTGGACGTCCTCGCCGACGAGCTGCGCCTCCACGAGCGCTCCTAGGCACGCCCGTGCCTGCTGTTCGGCCGGGCAAAGCGCCGGACACGCCCTGTCTCGGGACACGCCGTCTCCGCCAACCCCACGCAAAGGAAAGCGGAAAGTAATATTTAGACACAGGGAGTAATCGTCCCTTGTCGCCGGCGGCCCGAGGGGAGCACCATGCCACACGCGACGCCGCCCGGGGGCCACGCCCCCGCATGCTCGGTCTACGGGGTCCCCGGCTGTTCCCCCGCACCGGGGCCGGGCGGCACGTACTCGGCCTCACTGCACGGCCATTCGCGCGAGCTCTGTTCCGTGGACTCAGACGAGGAGGTCGTCGCCGCAGCCGCGCACCCCTGGGAGAAGCCGCTGGTCGCGCTGTGCGTGATGGTCTCGCTGGTGTTCGCCGCGGCACTGGTGCGGCTGGTGTGGTCGGTGTCGGGGTCCGCCCTGTGGACCGTGGTGTCTCTCCTGGTCACCCCCCTGGTCTGCTGGGCCGCGCGCGGACTGCGCTACGCCCGGGAACGCGCGGAGTCGGTGCGGATCTCACCCACCCAGTTCCCTGAGGCCTATCGGATGGTGGTGTCGCTGTCCGCGGACACGGGGCTGGCGCGGAACCCGGAGGCGTACGTGCGGTTGGGCCCGGTTTCTGCGCGGGCCGATGCCGCCGCACACGGCCTTCGCACCTACTTGGCCCTACCCGAGACACTGTTCGACGAGGGTGGTCGGCCACGCGACCCGAACGCCCTCGCCTTCCTCATCACGCACCAGATCGGCCACATCGCCGCGGGCCACACGGGGTACTGGCGCAGGGTGGCCACCCTGGGCGCCGAACTGGTCCCCGGGCTGGGCGCGGCCCTGTCCCGCGCCAACGAGTACACGGCCGACAACCACGCCCACGCGCACCTGCCCGAGGGCACCCACGCCGTGTCCCTGTTCGCCGGGGGGCCGCACTTGTACACGCGGGTGAACATCGGTGAGATGGCGGCCCGGGCACGGACGGACCGGGGGTGTTCGCTGCTGCTCTACCACCTGCTCTCCCGGCGCCCCAGCAACACGCGGAGGATGGCCGCGCTGCGCGACCGCGACCGCCGCGGCCGGGTCTTCCTCTGACCCGACACGCCCACGCCAGACTTGACGGTATCGAACACCAGTTCGATATGCTGTTCGTGTGAGTCTCCTGAACGAACAGATCGACGTCCGTTCCACCAACGGTGGAAACCCCGCCCAGTTCACCTGGCGCGGCCGCACCTTCCGGGTGCGCAGGATCATCGGCGACTGGCCCGCGCGCCCGGGGGCACCGGGTGTTCCGGCCACGGGGATCCATCTCCTGCGTGTCTCCGCCGAGTCCGAGTCGGGCGAACCGAGCATCATCGACATCACCCGGGACACCACCTCCGACCGCTGGACCATGCGAAGGCAGTGGCACTAGGGGTGCCCAACGCCCCGCTCTGCGCGGCGGCCTCCCGAACTACGTCCGGGTCCGGGGTGGTGCTGGAGTTCGGCCCAAGTGCTGGAGTTCGGCCCAGGTGCCGGGGTTTGCTGTGAGGTGCGGGTTTCCCCGTTTCCTGCCGCCCGATGGTGGCCGTCTCCGCTACGCGCCTCAAGGTCGTCGCCGTCGAAGCGCTGGCGCGCTATCGAAGGGCGCTCCACCTTGACCCGCTTCGCTACGACGGCGGGTTGGCGGCTATCAGGAAACGGGGGACGTGTGGTCGGGGAGGCGATGGGCCCGGAGGGCCAACGGCACAAGCACGGCCTGGCGGCCGTCAGCCGCCACTCCACCGGAGCGTTGACGCCTGGCGGTGTCGCGGCCGGTCATGGTGGGCGGCGAACCCCTCGGCCTGGGGGCCGATGCCTGCCACTCCGCCGGCGCTGTGACGGCTGGGGGTGTCGCGGCCGGTCATGGTGGGCGGCGAACCCCGGATGGGGTCGAGGGCCGGGGTGAGCCCGGGTGGGCATGGGTGCGTGCGGGTAGGGGCCCGGCGGTGACGGGGTGTTTGGTGGGGTGTGGTGGTTGGGGGTGGTCGGTTACGGGTTCGGGGGTGGGGCTGGGTCCCCGTCCCCACCCGGGTCCCCGCCCCGGTTCTGGCCTCGGTTTCGGGTGCGGCCCGACCACATCCGGCGGTCCTGGCGTACCGACCACCGGTGCTTGATCTGGTTGTGGGTCGCGCAGAGCGGCTGGATGTTGGCGGCGCTGGTGGTGCCGCCCTGCCAGAACTCCACGATGTGGTCGGCCTGGGTCCAGGGCAGGGGTACGTCGCAGCCGTACTGCCAGGCGCAGCTGGTGTGGCCGTGGAAGGCGGCCGCCCGGATCTTGGGCGGCGCCAGTCGGCAGGAGCGGCCCACGTCCAGGACCTGGCCGTTCTTCTGCTCGATGACCAGGCGGCGGATCCAGCTCTCACCGAGGAGTTCACGCACCACCGAGATGGGCACGACCTGCCCGGTCTCGGTGGTGGCCGGACCAGCGTCCTCGGCTTCCTCGTCCCCGGCCAGGGACGTGGCGGGCACGGTGATGTTGATCAACGCCGTGGCCGTGGTGGGGGTGTCGCACCCCTGGTGGGACTGGGCGAAGCCCAACGCGGCCATGAGGGCGTCGTAGGTGCGCTCGTACTTGGACAGCCCGTCTTCGGGGTGGAAGGGCACCTGGTAGTTGTCCAACGCCACCTGCAGGCGCAGCGCATCGGCGGGTGAGCCCCACACCTGGAACAGGAAAGTTTTGTCGAAGGTGGTGACCAGCTGGGCACCCCGGGCGGCGTGGGCGGCCTCGTGGTCCTTTTCCACCTTGTTCGGGTTGAGCCCCATGCACAGCTGGTGGGCAAAGCGGGTGATCTGGCCCACCGACATGTTCGGCCGGGTCTCCTTGAACCCCAGGATCCCGAACTCCATTTTCGCCCGGAACAGCTCCGGGTCAGGGTGGTCGCCCTTCTCCCTTTTCTCCACCCCCGCATCGGCGCCCTTGATGACGGCGGCGGCCTCGCCCACCGACAGCATTCCTTGCGCCAGTGCTTCCCGTGTGGGGGTCATTTCCTGGCGGAATTCGGCCCGCCCGATCAGGGCCAGGTCATTAGCTTGCGCGGCGGGAATGCCGAAGGCGTGGCGCAGCCACGCCTCCAGGCTCTTCTGCCCGCCCTGCTCCAACAGCTGCCCGGTGGCCTCGAGCTGGGCCAGCCGGGCGGCCATACTGACTTTGATCTGGTCGAGCTGTTCCCACACCCGGGTGGCCTGGTCCAACACCTCACCCGCCGCCCCCAGCGGCACGTCGCGGCCGAAGAAGCCGGCGCTCTCTTCCCGGGCAGCGTCCACCGCGACATCCACCGGGGTGTTCCCGGTGGGGGTGGGTGCTTCAGGAGAGATCGTCATTCTCCCATTATAAACAAAGCACCCGACAATGGGAAGTGTTATCGGAGATAATTCGGGACTACCTGCGCTCGGCAGGCCGGCCGACGCCCCTTTTGGTCGCCATTTTTCCGTCGCCCAGAATGGCCTTTATCCACCCACTCGCCTTGGTGTTTGTCCGCACCTGGAATTCCAGGTCGCTGATAGGGGGTGATCTTGCCCCTGTCTCCACTCTCGACGGCCGAGGGTGGAGACAGGGGCAAGATCATCGGGGAAAGGGCCGCCCGAGAGGGGTTCGCAGCAGAGCATGACCGGCCGTGACACCGCCAGGCGTCAACGCTCCGGTGGAGTGGCCATTGACGGCCGCCAGGCCGTGCTTGTGCCGTTGGGGCCCTCCGGCCCCGAAGGGGCCATCGCCTCCCCGACCACACGTCCCCGCCGAGTAGCCGGGGGGAATCTCACCCCCCGGCCCTCACAGATCCGTACGTGACAGTCTCCCGTCATACGGCTCTTATCACCCTGATCACCAGGAACGCGGAGCGTGCACCGTCCACTCC
>NZ_BAAHAR010000028.1:0-110287 GCF_054777395.1 Nocardiopsis oceani | reverse complement strand
AGGACACAACGTTTCCTGATAGCCGCCGACCCGCCGTCGCAGCGAAGCGGGTCAAGGTGGAGCGCCCTCGACAGCGCGCCAGCGCTTCGACGGCGACGACCTTGACGCGCGCAGCGGAGACGGCCACAATCGGGCGGCGGGAAAGGAGGGAACCGTCAACCGACAGAAAAAGCCCAGCCAACAGAGGATCCCAGCCAAGAAGACCCCCATCCACAACACCATTCTTCGAAATATTTTTGGGGCCGCACTGTATGAATTTCATGGAAGCACCGCAGCTGGTCAAGGTCGACCCAAACACCGGCGCGGAGCACTCTCCTTTCCCTCCTCGGAGTGGGCGGCCCCCCTGCACACCTCCACCCGTTGGGCACGGGAACTCCCCTCACACCGAACACTCCGGGCCCCGGCGCATCCATCGTGCCGTGATCTCCGTGTGCGTGACGGTTCCGCCACTGAAAAGATGATCAACCCCCGCACGCCCTACCCCAGCGAGGTCCACCTCAGTGCCTCCTCCCCCCACCACCCCCTCTCCCGGGCCCGCCACGCCCCTCGGCGCGCACGACCCCGTCCGTCTGGGCCCGCACCGCCTCGTCGGGCGGCTCGCCTCCGGCGGCATGGGAACCGTCTACCTCGCCCGAACCCGCTTCGGCCGCCGCGTCGCGGTCAAGGCCGTGCACCCGGAACTGGCCGACGAACCGGAGTTCCGAGCCCGGTTCGCCCGGGAGATCGGCGCTCTGCACCGGCTCCGCACGCCGTACGTCCCCCGCTTCTACGGCGCCGATCCCCAGGCGGACATCCCCTGGCTGGCCACCGCCTACGTATCCGGACCGACCCTTCGCCGACAGGTGGAAGGGGCCGGCCCGCTGCGGGGAGGTGCCCTGACCGGGCTCGCCTCCGGGGTGGCCGCGGCCCTGGCCGACATCCACGGGGCCGGGCTGGTGCACCGCGACCTCAAACCGAGCAACGTCATCCTCTCCCCCGACGGACCCCGGGTCCTGGACTTCGGCCTCGCCCTCACGCTGGACGGCTCCGCCCGAGCTCAGCGCAGCGGGGGGACGGGCACCCCCGGCTGGATCGCGCCCGAGCGCCTCCGGGGCGCACCCGCCACCGCCGCCTCCGACGTGTTCTCCTGGGGCCAGCTCGCCGCCTTCGCCGCGACCGGCCGCAACCCCTTCGGGGCCGGGAACGCGGACACCGTCACCCAGCGGGTCCTGCGCGGTGACGTCACCCTCACCGGAGTCTCCGAGGAACTACTCTCCTTGGTGCGCGCGGCCCTCAGCCCGACCCCGGCGCACCGCCCCGCACCGGAACGGATCCTGCGGGTCCTGAGCGGCGCCCGCGGCGCCCGGAACCGCTCCCGGTAGTCACGGAGGGTTCCGCGACGGCGCGGCTCCTCCGCACCCCCGCCGCCCCTGGCCACTTCCGGCCACACATTGCCCTCTGCACGCGATGCGCGACCCTCCGAGCAGAACCACGCACGCCCCGGCAGCGGATACCGGCAGGGTCTGCGCTGGTCACGGCAGATTCCCGCATCCCCGCTGGCAGGGGCACCGCAGTTCGGTCACGGCGATCCACCAGCGACTGTGGGGCGGAAGTGGCTGGTAAACACCCAGGTTGCCAACCTGTTCCGAAGGGTTATCTGAGGTCGACACCAAGGGGTGACAAGCACCCACATTCAGCACAGAATGGACGCACAAGGCCAGTGCGGGCCCCCTGATGTCCGGGTTCGCCGCGACCCGGCCCGCCCCGGCGAGGCCGTTTCGGGTCCCTGGCCGCCTCACATTCCCCACCGGAGGAGCACCGGATGGAAGGCGCCCTGTCAGTGATCGCCCTGATCGCCGTGGTGGTGTCGGCCGGTGCGATCACGGTATCCGCGCACTTTCGCAAGGAGCGGGCCGCCGAACTGCGCGGGTGGGCCCGCGAACACGGGTGGGACTACACCGAGCACCACCCGCGTCCCCTGGAAGACACCACCCTGCCCCGGGCCGTGCAGGGCCGGAATCCGCGGGCCCAGCACGTCATCACCGGCCACCGCGGCCCGCACCAGGTCACCGCTTTCGAAGCCACCCACACCACGGCCCAGGCCGCGCGCCGCGCCACCGGGCAGGTCCGCCACACTTACCGCATCGTCGCCGTCCGCACCCCGGCTCCCGGAGCCGACCTCGAATTACGCCGACGCAACCTGGCGCACACGGTGTCCTCCGGAAACCCGGGCAGCCCGGAGGAGACCGACCGGGCCTTCGCCGATGCCTTCCACACCGTCAGTGACGACGACCACTTCACCCGGGCCATTCTGGGCCACGACACCGCCTTATGGATGCTGTCGGACCCCCGGTCGCGCGCCTTCCCGGTGCGTTTCAGCGGCGGACACGTCCTGACCTGGGCATCCATGGGACTAGACCCGGACCGTGCCATGACCGCGGCCGACTACCTGATCGACCTGTTGGACCGGATCCCCACCCACGCGTGGGAGCGCAACGCCACCGGCCCGTGAGGCACAGCGCATTCAGATCACAACTCCGTGTACACGAACCCGAAAATGCGGCCGGTGCGGGCGGGGCGGATAAAATCCGGCTTGCCCCAACGCACAAGGAGTACGACCGAATGAGCGACCCCAACGCCACCGCGAAGATCTCCCGGGAGGACCTCTTCCGCGACGACGAAGAGGAGACCGCAAACGACCCCAACGCCACCGCGAAGATCTCCCGGGAGGACCTCTTCAAGGAGGACAAGGCCCCCAAGAGCCTGCGTGAGCAGGACTGATCAAGTCCCTCCCGGATACTGCGGAGCGCCCGCCCCGACATGGGGACGGGCGCTCTCGGCGTTCCGGGGCCCTCGGCCGACCGGTCCCGCCTACGTGCGGTCGCGGACGGCAGCGATGATCTCGGCCACCGCCTCGTCCACCGGGACACCGTTGTTCTGCGAACCGTCGCGGTAGCGGAAGGACACGGCGTTCTTGCTGATGTCCTCGTCACCGGCCAACAGCATGAAGGGGATCTTCTGCTTCTGGGCGTTGCGGATCTTCTTCTGCATCCGGTCGTCGCTGGCGTCGACCTCGATCCGGATCCCCTCCGCGCGCAGCTTGGCGGCGACCTCCTGGAGGTAGGGGACGTGCTCGTCGGCGATGGGGATGCCCACCGCCTGGACCGGGGCCAGCCACGCCGGGAAGGCGCCCGCGTAGTGCTCCAGCAGGACGGCGAAGAACCGCTCGATGGAACCGAAGAGGGCGCGGTGGATCATCACCGGGCGCTGACGGGTGCCGTCGGCGGCGGTGTACTCCAGGTCGAAGCGCTCGGGCAGGTTGAAGTCCACCTGGATCGTGGACATCTGCCAGGTCCGGCCGATGGCGTCCTTGGCCTGGACGGAGACCTTCGGACCGTAGAAGGCCGCGCCGCCCGGGTCCAGGACCAGCTCCAGGCCCTGCTTCTCGGCTGCCCGGCGCAGCGCGTCGGTGGACTCCTCCCAGTTGGCGTCGTCCCCGATGTACTTCTCCGGGTCCTTGGTGGACAGCTCCAGGTAGAAGTCCTCCAACCCGTAGTCGCGCAGCAGGTCCAGCACGAAGGTGAGCAGCGAGTCGAGCTCGTCCGCCATCTGCTCCTTGGTGCAGTAGATGTGCGCGTCGTCCTGGGTGAACCCGCGGGCACGGGTGAGGCCGTGCACCACGCCCGACTTCTCGTACCGGTACACGGTGCCGAACTCGAACATGCGCAGCGGCAGCTCGCGGTAGGAGCGGCCGCGCGCGTCGAAGATCAGGTTGTGCATCGGGCAGTTCATCGGCTTCAGGTAGTAGTCCTGGCCGCCGTCGAGCTGCATGGGCGGGTACATGCCGTCCGCGTACCAGTCGAGGTGGCCCGACTTCTCGAACAGGGCGCTCTTGGTCGCGTGCGGGGAATAGACGAACTCGTAGCCGGCCTCCTCGTGGCGCTTGCGCGAGTAGTCCTCCATCACCCGGCGGATGATGCCGCCCTTGGGGTGGAAGACCGCCAGGCCGGAGCCGATCTCGTCCGGGATGGAGAACAGGTCGAGTTCCGAGCCGAGCCTGCGGTGGTCGCGCTTCTCGGCCTCCTCCAGGAAGGTCAGGTACTCCTTGAGCCGGTCCTTGTTCTCCCACGCGGTGCCGTACACGCGCTGCAGCTGCGGGTTGGTCTCCTTGCCGCGCCAGTAGGCGGCGGCGGTGCGCATGAGCTTGAACGCCGGGATCGCCTTGGTGGTGGGCACGTGCGGCCCGCGGCACAGGTCCTTCCAGCACAGCTCGCCGGTGCGCGGGTGGACGTTGTCGTAGATGGTGAGCTCGCCGGCGCCGACCTCGGCGGAGGCGCCTTCGGCTGCCTCGGCGGCACCGCCCTTGAGGCCGATGAGCTCCAGCTTGTAGGGCTCGGTGGCCAGCTCGGCGTGCGCGGCCTCGTCCGAGACCGCACGGCGGTCGAAGCGCTGCCCCTGCTTGACGATCTGCTGCATCTTCTTCTCGATGCTCTTGAGATCGGCCGGGGTGAAGGGCTCGGCCACGTCGAAGTCGTAGTAGAAGCCGTTCTCGACGGGCGGGCCGATGCCCAGCTTGGCCTCGGGGAAGAGCTCCTGGACGGCCTGGGCGAGGACGTGCGCGGTGGAGTGGCGCAGGATCGCCCGCCCCTCGTCGGAGTCGACCGCGATCGGCTCGACGGCGTCGCCGTCGGAGAGCTCGAGGGCCAGGTCTCTGGGCTCACCGTTGACCATGGCGGCGATGACCGTCCGGCCGTCCGCCTCCAGCGCCTGCCCGGCGGTAGTCGTGGCCGCCACCGCACGCGGGGTTCCGGCGAGGGTGATGTGCAGCTCAGACGCGGCGGACACGGTGACTCCTAGGGATACGTCGATGTCGTGGATACGAACCGGCCGCCGCCAACCGCGGCGAGGCCTTTCGCACCCCCGATGCTATCGGCTCAGCCGCGGGGTCGCTTCTGGTTGTCCACAGGCCGGGCGGGAGCGGGCGGAGCAAGGCCACGTGGGACGGGACCGCCTGATTCGGCCAGGGAATTCGGCCTGACGCGCCAGCGGGTCCCCCGTGCTCCACGGGTCGGCACCGAAGCACTGCAGAGCGGACACACCGGCCAAGAACAGAAGGTTCTGTCATGGAACATCACGTATCCGTGGGTTTTTCCACAGGTGATGTGCCAACCATTGATCGAGCCCTCTCGATCGGTGACAATCAGCAGACATCCGACCACGCCCCCGAGTTCGACCCGAATGCAGCCAGTCGCATCGACCGAATACTGTGAGCGCATGTCACCGAGCCCACCGAACGGCCCTCCGGCCCCGGAGACATCCCCCTCTCACCATGCCCGCAGACGCCGGTGGAGGCGGCTGCGCGCCCGGCTCCGCCTGTTCCGCAGACGCATGCACACCCATCCGGCTCTGCACCTGCCGTGGCGCATCCTGGTCGGCACCGTGGGCACCGTCATCGCCCTCGCTGGCGTCGTCATGCTGGTGATCCCCGGCCCCGGCATCGCCTCGATCCTGCTCGGGCTGGTCATCCTCAGCACCGAGTTCCGCTGGGCCCACCGGCTGCTGCGTCCCGTGCGGGTGTGGGCCCGCAAGGGCGAGAGGTGGTTCCTACGCACCAAGAACGAGTACCTGGAGCGCCGCCGCGAGCAAAAGGCCGCCAAGGCCGAGCGCCGAGGACGGAACACTCCCCCCGACCCGGCCGCCGAGTAGGCCGAGGAGACCGCCGATAAGGCACGGACGTTTCCCTTCCCGACCAGCCTCCGAAACCCGCTCCTCCGCGCAGTGGCGCACGTTGCTCGGGCTTGACCGGACCAAAACCAAAAAAGAGGGGCCGTCTCCGTACGATACGGAGACGGCCCTTGCTTTCTGTGGGCGATACTGGACTCGAACCAGTGACCTCATCGGTGTGAACGATGCGCTCTAGCCAACTGAGCTAATCGCCCCTTGGGCTGCTGCCCTGTCCGCCCTCTCGGCCGGACAAGAAAAACTCTAGCGCATGTTCGGGAGTGGTCAACGCACCCGAACCCGCCCAGCAGCACCACAGGCACGTGACGGAGGTCACACAACGCGATCAGTCGGGCCCCACAGGATTTCTTTGCCGCCCGCGATCCCCGCAATGAGTAGGAGTTCCCGCCCTCGTGAACCCTCCCGAGACGACCGCGGATTGACCTGCGCGTGACACGGGACACCCATCATGGGGAAATCTTTGGTTTCTCCTGGTCATTACAGTGACGAAGGATCGTGGTGCCGCCCCGCGGCGCGCTGGCCCCGCTGGGCGGGCAGCGAGACCTCCGGTCCCACCGACCAAGAAAGTCTCCGTACTCACGTCATAGTCCGCGGGTAACCGCGTTGGAGCGAGTGAGACGGCAACCGGCCCGTGACCCAGGACTACTGGGCCGGACGAGAAAAGGTTTGGCGAACATGAACAGTAGCGACACCACTGCCACCGCCGAGCTGGGCCTGCGACTCGTGGTCCCGGAGCGCACCTCGGTTCCCCTGGTCGCACAACTCGACTACAGCTCTGACGACCCTTACGCGATCCGCGTCGCCTTCCACACCGGCGAGGACAACCCCGTCGAGTGGATCTTCGCGCGCGAGCTCCTCACCGTGGGCATCGTGCGCCCGGTCGGCGAAGGCGACGTCCGCGTGTGGCCCTCCAAGGACGAGAGCGGAGACCGCTCCGTCAGCATCGCGCTCTCCTCGCCCTTCGGCCAGGCCGAGTTCGACACCCAGGTCTCGCCCCTGGCCGAGTTCCTCCACCGCACCTACGAGATCGTCCCGGCCGGGCAGGAAGCCCAGTTCGTGGACCTCGACGAGGAGATCCAGCAGCACCTCCACTCCTAGGGCCTGCTCTTGGAGCATTCCGCGCTCACACCCAGGGGGCGGCATGGACGCCATAGGGGGACGGCGCCTGGGCGCCGTCCCCCGTTTCCTGTTCTCCGAGTGCCGCCGGTTCTCCGCGTGGCACCCTGATCCTCCGCGTTCCCGAGCAGGAGAGGCACCGCTCACGGAGCGAAAGCGGTCACGGATCCAGGTCCGCCGCGGAGCGTTCCGCGAACACCGCCATGGCCTTCGCCGTCACCGGCCCCGGCTCCGCCGACACCCGCAGCTCGTCGATGTGCAGGATCGGCTGCACGTCACGGCCGGTCGAGGTCAGGAACGCCTCGGTGATGTCCGGGAGCCGCTCCATCGGAACGTCCTCTTCCTCACCGCCGAACCACTCCAGCACGAGCTCCCGGGTGATGCCCGCCAGCGGACCCGCTGACAGCGAGGGGGTGACGAGCCTGCCGTCGAGCACCACGAAGATGTTGCTGCCCGTGCCCTCGCACAGGTTGCCGCTGATGTTGCGGAAGATCGCCTCGGATCCGCCCCGCTCGCGCGCGTAGGCCAGGGCGCGCACGTTGTCGGCGTAGGAAGTGGTCTTCAGCCCAGCCAGCGCACCGAATTCGTTGCGCGGCCAAGGGGCCACGGCCACGTCCGTGACCGGCGCGATCGCGGGGAAGGGACCCAGCGCCACGATCACGGTCTGTTCACCCTCGGCGCGGTCCGAACCGAGCGGTCCGGTACCGTCCGTGACGGTGATCCGCACCCGGGCGTCGGTCAGCTCCGGGTTGGCCGCCACGGCCTGGGCGACGCCGTCCGCGACCAGGTCCAGGTCGGGCTCGTCCATGCCCAGGCCGCGCGCCGAGCGGGCCAGGCGCTTCAGGTGCCGGGTGAGCGCGAACGGCCTCCCGTTCTGCGCGCGCACCGTCTCGAAGACCCCGTCTCCAACGGTGATGCCGTGGTCGGCCACCGGGATGCGCGCGTCCTCCTGTTCCAGCACGGCTCCGCGGCCATAGCCGGCGCCGGCGATCCACACCCTCATTCCAACCCCCACATTCTCGAAGGCCCCTGGTGGGGCCGGTACTTCCGCGAATCCTCCCACTGTCGGCCGCCTTCTCGCCCGGTGATCCGCCACCTCCGCCGTACCCGCAGCGCCCCGCCTTGGCAAGTCCCCTGTCCAGCACCGGCCGCTGGTCCGGTCGGTCCGTTCCCGTCACCCTTGCGTCACCACTGGTCACAGCGCGCGGCCTCCGAGAGTGGCCCACCCGGAAGACACGATGGCGAGCGGACAGATAAGTTACGAATGGCTATCATCTGGGCAACGCTTACGCGGGGCCGGTGATAGCCGCCCCGAGCCGCCTCCCCCGGCCGGTGCACGCGACGTGTCCCGCAACGCGCGTGTGCCAGTCGCGCACGTCCCACCTCAGACAGAGCAAAGAGAGACATGACCCCATCGAGCACCGCCCGCGGCGAACTCAGCTGGCTGCTGGACGACCTCCTGACGCGGGCCACCGGCACGCAGCACGCCATCGTCCTGTCCACCGACGGCCTCCTCATGGCCACCTCCAGCGAACTCGACCGCCCGGCCGCCGAGCACCTCTCCGCGATCGCCTCAGGGCTCCACAGCCTCGCGGGAGGCGCGAGCAAGCAGTTCTCCGCCGGCAACATCCGGCAGAGCATCATCGAGATGGACCGCGCCTTCCTCTTCGTGGCCGCCGCCGGTGAGGGTGCCTGCATGGCACTCATGTCGGACGCCGACAGCGACGTGGGGCTGATCGCCTACGAGATGAACAAGGTGATCGAGAGGGTCGGGCAGTACCTCTCCGCACCGCCCCGGCCCGACATGCCCTCCTCTCCCCACCTGGAGTAGGCGCCGCTGCCACGGCGGGCCACCAGGCCTGCCAAGGCAGCACGCTGACCGCTGGGAAGACCGATTTCGCACTTCCCCCAACATCCGCTAGAGTTCTTAACGCAGCGAGGGACGCGGCACCGGGAAGACCGGGGCCCGCCCCACATTCGCCGCGCGGACGTAGCTCAGCTGGTAGAGCATCACCTTGCCAAGGTGAGGGTCGCGGGTTCGAATCCCGTCGTCCGCTCGAACGATTCGCATCGCGCCGCCTCAGGTGGCACAATCGGATCGGGCCTGGGAGCACCTCCCAGACCACGCGGACGTAGCTCAGCTGGTAGAGCATCACCTTGCCAAGGTGAGGGTCGCGGGTTCGAATCCCGTCGTCCGCTCGGAGAATGGCACGCATGGGTGCCGCTCGGCTCCCCGTGCTCCTGCCGGAGTGGCCGAGTGGTTGAGGCAAGGGACTGCAAATCCCTGCACACGGGTTCGATTCCCGTCTCCGGCTCCACGCGCACCATAATTCCATAAGGGCGATTAGCTCAGTTGGCTAGAGCACTACCTCGACACGGTAGGGGTCACAGGTTCGAGTCCTGTATCGCCCACAAGCGGGCCCGTGCGGTCGGTCGCAAAGCGACCGACCTCACGGGCCGCACTGCTTTCTGGGGGACGACCTCCAAACCTCCGATCAGGCAGCACCACAGGCCGGAGAGTGATCTGCCTGTAGCGGCGAAGATGACCATCCCGCCTTGGGAGATATCTGGAAGATCGACGTCGAAGCGTGTTCGACGCCCGGGCGCTGGCGGCGGCCGACCGCCGCCAGGGCGAGCAGGAGCACGACGAAGGCGACGGCGTCCCCTCAGCAAGGCGCTGACCGGGATTCGTCCGTGGGCTCAGTGCCTTCCGAGCCCGGGTACGTCCTGATCACGAGCGGCGAGCGGGCAATGGAGCCGGGGCCGAGCTGCTTCAGTCCATCTCTCGTTCGAGGTGAACGCGGAAACTGCGCGCGGGTCGACCCGTGAGGCGCTGAACGGTATCGGTGATGCGGTCCTCCGCCCCCTCGGCGATGGCACGGTCCATGCCAGCCAGCATCGAGGCGAACTCCAGCGGCACCTGCGCTGTGAGGCGATCGCGCATCTGATCGTAGGACAGGCGGTGGTGGTCCACGGGTCGGCCGGTGACCTGGGTGATGGTGGTGGCAATGTCGTCGTAGCTGAGCGCCTCCGGCCCGGTGAGGACGAGATCGGTGTTGGGGGCGTGTTCATCGGTCAGAGCGTGGACAGCGACGGCCGCGATGTCCTCACCGTCGACGAATCCGACCCGGCCGCTCCCGGCCGCGGTCCAGATGGCGCCTTCTTCACGGATGCTCACGGCATGCGCGTGCGTGCCGGTGAAGTTCTGCATGAACCACGAGGGCCGCAGCACCGCCCACTGTTCGAACAGATCGGGCAGGGCCTGGTGCACTGTTCCCACCGCCGGGCCGCCTTCGGGGATGGCCGAGGAACTGAGGAGTACCGCACGGTGCACGCCGGCGGTGTGGGCCTGCCGGAGAAACGGCAACATGACCGCAGCCGGGTCGGCGTCGCCTACGGGCGGTATCAGGTAGACACGGTCGGCTCCGTCGAGGGCGGCGGCGTGGGTGGCGGGTTCGTACCAGTCGAAGGCGACCGGCTCCGCGCCGGGGACGCTGGTGGCGCGACGGCTGGCGGCCTTGGCGCGGTGGCCAGCGGCTGACAGCTGCGCCGCGGTGCGGCTGCCGGTGGTGCCGGTGGCGCCGATGACCAAAGTGGTTCCGGTGGTGGTCATCGGTTGCTCCTGGTGAAATCGGTACCGGGTTCGAGGACGGCGAGGGGGTTCCAGTAGTCGCGGTAGGAGGTGAAGTGCCCGTCCCGGACTGTGACGACGGCGATGTAGGTCATGTCGAAGGGGCGGTCGGACTCCACCAGGCGGCCGACGCCGCGCATCTCGACCACGATGGTCTCGGGATCGGTGTTCTGGTGGATCCGCAGTTCGGGGAAGTCATGGAGGTCGATGTGGTCCGGGTAGTGGCGCATGTACTCGGCGATGGCCTCCCTGCCCTCCAGGCGCTTCGGCCAGCCGTCAGGGGCGAAGGGAAACTCCATGAGGCCGTCCTCGGCCCACAGGGCGACCCACGCGGGAATGTCCTTGTCCAGCAATAGGCGCAGGCTTTGGCGGTAGAGGTCCGCCGGAGAAGTCGACGCAGACATGGGTATCCTCCATCTCATAGAATACGGACCTTGGGTCCGCTTTAACGATACGGACCATGGGTCCGCTTTGCAAACGGAGGTGCAGCATGCCCGAGCGCAAACCCCGCAAGGATGCCGCCCGTAACCGGCAGGCCGTCCTCGCGGCCGCCGACGCTCTCTTCTCCCGCTGCGAGAGCCCGGAAGGCGTCACCTTGGCCTCCATCGCAGCGGAGGCCGGCGTCGGTAAGGGCACGCTCTTCCGGGCCTTCGGCGACCGCACCGGACTGGTGCGCGCGCTCTACCGAGCGCGGTTGGAACCGGTCAGGGAGGCCGTTGAAACCGGACCTCCGCCCTTGGGGCCAGGGACTCCGCCGCAGCAGCGCGTACCTGCCCTGCTCGACACCCTTCTGTGCTTCAAACTCGACAACCGCCCCCTCATGCTGGTCTTGGAGGAAGGCGGGAGCAGCAGCCCCTACCAGGCGGATCACTACGAGCGTTGGCACGGCCTGCTGGACACCATGCTGGGGCAGATCCCCGGCCTGACCGACAGCGGCTTCACCGCTCACGCCCTGCTCGCAGCCACCCGAGCCGATCTTGTCGAGCATCTGGCCGGGCATGAGGGTCTGCCGCGCGAGAGGATGCGGGCGCAATTGGCGAACTTCACTGCCAGAGTCCTGGACTCCGACCCGGTGCGGGGCCTGGCGAACGAGAGCTGATCAAGGTCCGGGGAGCCGACAACCGATCACGTGTTGCCTCCGTCCGGTGCGTCTGTCGGGGAGGAACGATGTGCGGAACCCTCCTTCCCCGGCTTCCTCTCGTCCGACGATCCCTGGGGTGCGGTCTCCGAGTGTGCTGTCGGCCTGTTGCGCAGCAGCGCGGCGAGCACCGCGGCGACGGGGGTGGCCAGGAACAGGCCCGCGACACCGCCGAGGATCCCGCCCGTGGTGAGGGCGATCAGGACTACGGCCGACGGCAACTCCAGGGCCTGGCCGTAGATCCGCGGGGCGAAGACGTTGCTTTCCAACTGCTGCACGAGGATCACGGCTGCGAGCACGACCAGCGCCACGATCCAGTTCTCGGTGACCAAGGCGACGAGAACGGAGATGAGACCGCTCAGGAACGCGCCGATGACCGGGAGGAAGGCGCCCACGAAGGTGAGCACGATCAGCGGAACCGCCAGGCCGGTGTCGAGGAAGATCAGAAGCACGATGCCGATGCCGAGGGCGTCGAAGAGGCCCACCAGCGCCACGCCCCGCACGTAGCGGCCCATCACCCCGTATGAGACCCGCGAGGTGTGGCGGAAGGCCGGTCGGGAGCGGGGCGGCAGGAGTGCGGAGACCCAGTCCATGAGCTTGTCGCCCGAATGCACGAAGTAGATGGTCAGGACGATGATCAGCACGATGCCGAGCACGACTCGGGTCACTGCGGTCGTCGCGGTCCAAGCACCGGTGAGGATCTGGTCGGTGTTGTCCGTGACCTGGGACCGGATCTGGTCCCAGGCGTTCTCGATCGCGGCCGTGAGCAGAGCGGGGTCGAGCCCGAAGGGCAGGTCCAGGTCCTGGAGTTGCGCGACCGCCTGGTTGACGCTGTCCACCAGGTCCTCGAAACTCGCGACGGCCGGGGTCACGATCAAGGTGACGGCAAGGGTGTACACCGCAAGAGCGACCAGCAGGGTGATCGCCGTGGACGGGCCCCGGCCGAACCCGCGGGGCTTGATCAGGTTGGGACGGCGCAGCCAGTTGGCCAGCGGCATCAGCAGCGCCGTGAGGAATACCGCAATGATCACCGGGAGCGTGACCACCGACAGGTAGGTGAGCGCGTAGACCAGCAGGCCTGCCACCACGCCGATGACCAGCAACCGCCAGGCCGCATCGCTCACGGTCCGCAGGAGGTCGCCGGCCCGCGCGTCGTCCTCGGTCTCCGGGACCCCGTCGGCGGCCTCGGGCTCGTCCTGCTCGGCACGGGCCCGGCGGGCGGCGTTCCACTTGCTCTTCAGTTTCCCTGCTCCCGGCAACTGGGGTCGCACATGGGCTCCGTTCTCTGAGCGGTGCGGGAACGTCCGGGAGAGGCTCGTGGGGTTCGGGCCGCTCAGTCGTCATCCGCGCGGTGTGTGGTCATTGCGTGCCTCCTTCGAGGCCCTGGCCCGTGCTGAAGAGGTCGACGGCCCTCTCCCCGACCATGGGTCGCGAGCGCGCTGGCCCCGTGGCCCTGTCAGGAGCGCCGAGGCCTCCACGGCCCTCAGGCCCGCCAGGTCGAATACACGCCACCCGGGGTCGGCCACCGTGCCGACAGCGTCGGCCGACGCCGGGTGGTACAGAGTCTGCCCGGACCTGTGTGTCCGGGCCGGGAGGTCGGACTCGAAGCCCGAGACCGGCGTGTCGCCGTACGGCACCGCGACCTGCCCCGCCACCGTCGAATCCGCGGCGGTCCCCTGCGGTGCGGATGCCGGCAAGGATGCTGTCCCGGTCCGCGGCCGCCGCCGGGAGTTGGCACGGCGCAGCGGTGAACGCCAGTCACCTGACCGATGTCCGCGTGCGGAGACGCCGCCTAACGTACGGGCATGAGCGAGAACTCCCACGCGGGCGCCCGCGCCACGGACCGGCCTCCGAACTTCCAGGCTCCGAACACCGACCTGGTGGTATCCAGCGCATGGGTCCTGAGGACTCCGGAGCGTCAGCGCGCCGCCGCGGACGCCTTGGTGGAGTCCTGGCGCTCCAGCGACTGGCCGCCGTGCCTGCACTCCTACAGCATCCTCATCGGGACCGACGGGTCCACGCTGCACCACTACTCCCGGTGGGAGGGTGAACGGGCGTTCGCAGACTTCCAGGCGCGACAGCGGGACGAAAGGGTCGCCCCCGTCGACGAGAGCGTCCCCGGCATCGTCCGCCAAGGGCTCCAGCGCTACCGGCCGTACCGCGGCACCCAAGTATCAGAACCGACCGTGAGCCCCGGGACCGTCGTCATCGTGACCGGCACCTTCGCCAACAGCACGGAGATCAAGGCCTTCATCGACGGCATGCTCGACTCCGACACCCCGGACGACGAACCCACCGGTTCCGACGGCCTAGTGTCGGCCCACTTCCACGTGAGCCTCGACGGCACCGGACTCCTCAACTACGCCCAGTGGACCGATGACGTGGCCTACCGGAAAGGTATGGGGCTGGGCAGCGGAGACCAGCTTCCGCCCGGGGTGGGGACGTTCCGTCTCCACGCGACACTGCTACCAAAGGGTTGACCCCGGAGTGACGTGTGCCGCGAGCTCGCGGCGCGAGGACACACCGAGCTTCGGGTAGGCCCCGTAAAGGTGGTGGCCGACGGTGCGCGGGCTCAGGAACAGGCGCGCGCCGATTTCCCGGTTGGTCAGGCCTGCCGCCGCGAGCCGCACCACCTGGAGTTCTTGCGGAGTGAGCCGCGCGGCGGGGGCCGGCGCGTGTACGTCGGCCCCGCGGGTCTCCCCCGAGGCGCGCAGTTCTCCCCGGGCCCGTTCCACCCAGGGTGCGGCCCCGATCCGGTCGAAGCCCTCCAGGGCGGTGCGTAGCTGTGTCCGGGCGTCGGCGTGCCTGCGCGAGCGTCGGAGCCACTCCCCGTAAAGCAGGGTGGCATGGGCGTTGAGGAAACCGGCCGGACCCTCGGCCTGGGCGGCTCGGTACAGGTCTTCGTCGTCCCGGAGGAGGGCACGGCATTGCAGGGCCATCGCCCGCAGGCCATGCCCCTCGGAGCGCAGCCAGGGCTCCAGCAGCGCGGCGGCCCTCTCACCGCGCTCCCGTTCGCCCAGCCGGACGGCGGCTTCGACCATGAGGGGGACGCTGCCCAGCGCTCCCCCTTCGGTCCCCTGGACCCACAGCAGCCGTTCCATCCGCCCCAGGGCCGCTTCATAATGTCCGAGTCCCAGGTCCAGCAGGGCCAGGGCGCCAACGGCCTGACCCTGGCTGGGCACAACCGCGTGTTCGAGCGGTTCCTTCGCGAGCCGCGCGCACCGTTCCGCGTCCCCCTTCATGGCCGCGATCTCCGCGAGGAGGGCGGACAACTCCAAGCGCGGCTGCCACTGGCCGGTCCCCTCCGCAGCGGTGATACCTTCGTGAGCCGTCGATTCCGCGTCGGCGTAGCGCCCTCGGGCGTGCAGGCACCGAGCCAGGACCATCAGGACCTCGGGAAGGATCGAGACGGCCCCGTGCTCCCGGCACTCCCGTTCCAGACGCAGGGCGAGGCGGCGCGCCGCGCGGAAGTCACCCAGGGCCAGCCTCAGCCGGGCGAGGAGTAGGCGGTCGCGGGGATCCTGAGCGCCGACCAGCCCGGCCTCGACCTCCGGAGGGATCCGCGCTACCGCCCCTTCCCGGGTTCGGCTCACCGCTAGGACGGCGTGCGCCAGCCACTGGATGTGTTCCGCTTCGGCGAGTCCCATTGCCTTGTCCCCGATGAGTCGGACGCGGGCGAAGTCGCTGTCGGACCAGGCCATCCGCAGGGCGAACCGCAGCAGCTCGGCGACCCTGGAAACGGGTGCGGTGTCGGCGGCGTCCAGGAGGAGGTCGGCCGCCACCTCCGGCCGCCCCAGCCCGTTGTTGATCAGTGCCCGGATCCAGGCGACCTCCACGGCGACCTTCGGGTCCTCGACCGGGCCGAGCCTGTCGACGAGTCCCGCGGCCCGGCCAAGCCCGCCGGAGTCCGCTTCAGCCCGTGCGGCGAGGACCGTGCGCCGGAGGCGCCGCGCCCCGTCCGCGCTGAGTTCCGCGGCCCTGAGATAGGCGGGCGCGGCCGCCGAGACCCCACCGCTCCCGCGTGCACGCTCGGCCGTACGGTCCAGCAGTCGGGCCACGTCCTCGTCCGGGCCGCTGGCGGCTGCGGCCAGGTGCCAGGCGCGCCGGTCAGGCTCCGATGCGGGGAGGGCTTCGGCGATGGCTCGGTGCGCGGCCACCCAGTCGCCCAGGGGCGCCGCCCACCGCGCGGCGGAACGGATGAGCGGGTGGCGGAACGCGATCCGGCCGTCACTGGCGAGCACCAGGTCCTGTTCCTCGGCGGGGCGCAGGTCCGCGGCATCGAGTCCCAGGCTTTCGGCCGCGCCCAGAACCGTGTACAGGCGGCCGGTCTGCTCCGCCGCCGCCACGGTGAGCAGCCGCCGTGTCCGCTCCGGAAGCGAGGCGACGGCCCGCGTGAAGGTCTTCTGCAACCGCTGATCCAGCAGTTCTGGGGCGTGGTCCGTGCCGCTGCGATACCTCGACAGCACGTGCAGTGCCAGCGGGTTGCCCTCGGCTTCGTCAAGGACGCTGGCCCGGTCGGCACCCGAGAGGTTGGGGGCGGCGCCGTCGAGCACCGCCGATGCGGCGACGGGGTTCAGTCCCGTCAATCGCATCTCCCGCAGTCCGGGGGTGGCGGAGACCGGCGCGTGTGGTTCGCGGACCGCGAAGAGGAACGCCACTCGCTCCGCTGAGAGCCGACGCGCCGTGAACAGCAGGGCGTCGACGGATGCACTGTCCAGGAACTGGGCGTCGTCTACCAGGCACAGCAGCGGCTGTTCCTCCGCAGCCTCCGACAGTAGCGTGAGCACGGCCAGACCCACGAGGAATGACCGCTCCGAAATCTCCGGCCCCCCGGCCATCTCGGTCTCCGGCGTCCCCGCTACCTCGCCCATCCCCATGGCCGTTCCGAGCGCGCGTGCCTGCGGTGCGAGGAGCGCGGCGACGCGTTCGACCTGTCGGCCCAGCAGGGCGTGCACTCCGGCGTGGGGAAGCTCGCTCTCCGTCTCGATACCCGCGGTACGCAGCACCCGCATGCCGGACGCGCTGCGCTCGGCGTGGTCGAGCAGCGCCGACTTGCCGATCCCGGCCGGCCCCCGAATCACCAGTGCGGCACCGTCCCCGCGCACGGCGGCGGCGAGGATTGCGTCGAGGGTCCCTGCTTCCTCGTGGCGGCCGTGCAGCATGGCGGCATGATATCGAGCCCTTCAGGCCGTGGCTGTCCGCGGTTACCCCGTCAGGGCGCTCGTCCGACACAGGACCAGGCACGCAACCCTCTGGCGGCCGCGTCGACACTCTCTCAGACCGGAATCACGGGGCCGGTTGGCGCCAGACTTCCAACAGGTGGGGGCGGGCGTCGCGGGTTTCGGGGGTGGCGGCGGCGTTCAGCAGCAGCGCGGTCTGCCCCTGGTCACCCTGGGCATCCCCGGCGACACGGAGGACAAGCTGGTCGAACGCGACGGCTACCCCTGGCCGGGGATGGACATCCGCGTCGTGGACGAGACCGGAACTCCGATGCCCGCCGGCCACGAAGGCCGCCTCCAGGTACGGGGGCCGTTCTTGTTCGTGGGCTACGCGGATCGGCCCCGCATGACCGAGGCTTCCTTCGAGGACGGCTGGTTCGACAGCGGAGACCTGGCCGTCATCGACGCCGACGGGTACCTGAGCATCTCCGGCCGCACCAAGGACGTCATCATCCGCGGCGGTGAGAACATCCCCGTCTCCTACGTCGAGAACGTCCTGACCGAACACCCCCGGATCGACACGGTGGCCGTCGTGGGCGTACCCGACCCGCGCCTGCAGGAACGCGCCTGCGCGGTGGTCGTGCTCAAGCCCGGTGCCACGGGTCTCGACTTCGAGGACATGCAGGCCTTCCTCGCCCAGAAGGGTGTGGCCAAGCCCTACTGGCCCGAACACCTGGACATCGCCCCAGCCCTGCCCCGCACCGCGAGCGGCAAGATCCAGAAGTACCGCCTGCGCGACGAGGTCAGGCAACGGCTGTAACGGAGACTGAGAGCAACGGATCAGGGCACCCGAGCGGTCAAGCGGCCTTCCGACCGGGCCGCCACCACCGCTCCCGCGATCGACGTGGCGATCAGGGCCGCCCACAGCAGTCGAGCCGCCAGGATGTGCAGGCCACCCAGCCAGGGAAGCAGGAGGGCCGGGACCAGCGCGGCGGTCGCCACGCCGAGAACCACCGCCCACCACAGCCCCGCGTGCGGCGGCGTCGGCGGGTCAGTGGGCGGGCGACCGTGCCAGCGCGGCAGCAGGCGCCGGGAGCCGACGGCCACGGCCATCGCGGCGACGGCGAGCGTGCCCACCACCCCGGAGGCGTACTGGGCCAGCTGGTACCAGGGCAGGCCGGCCACGGCCTCCTCCGCCATTCCGGGCCACAGGCGCGGCGCCCCGGTGTCGTGGGTGAAGAAGTCCCACAGGATGTGCGAGGCGGCGCCCAGCAGCGCCGAGGAGAGCGTCACCCACCAGCGGTGGCGGACCTGGGCACAGCCCGCGTAGTCGCGGATGCGCAGTACGCCCAGGTCCGGCAGGTAGGCGGCGCCACGGAGGGCGAAGCGCCGCAGCAGCCAGGACACGGCCAGCGTGACCGGCAGGCACCAGTACAGCAGCGCAGCCGGGGTGTGCGAGGGGATCTCGATCCAGGCGATGAAGGCGTAGGCCAGGTCGGGGGAGACGGAGCCGACCACCAGGGCCACCCCGTCGAAACCGCGCGGCCAGCGCAGCTTCACTACCGCCACCGCTTGGTGCGCGGGAACTGTCACCGGCATGCAGGAATTCTAGGGCGTCGGGCCCGGCGGGCATGGCATAGTCCCCATCATGGCCGAGGACGATCTGCCGGAGTGGTTGCCGGAGTGGTGCCTGGAGCACCTGGGTGCGGCACCCACCGATGCGCTGTTCCGGACGCGGAGCATCTCAACGGTGTTCGGCCTCCGGTTGGCCGACGGCACGGAGGCCGTGGTCAAGGCGCGCGAGGTCGACGGTCGGGCCGTGTCGTGCGTCGCGGCCCAGGCGCGGTTGGCCGCGCGCGGGCTTCCGTGCGCCCGGCCGCGCACACCGGTGACCGGGGTCGGTTCGCTGGCCGTGCACGCCGAGGAGTACCGCCCCGGCGGCGACGTGCTGCGCGGGGACTCGCCGGACGCGGCCGTGCGCTACGCGGAGGTGTTCGGTCAGCTGATGGCCGCACTGGCCGACGTGGCCGTCGCACCGCCCCTACCGAACCCGCGCTGGGCGCGCTGGGACCACACGGATCCCGGGGTGTGGCCGACGGTCGGGTTCCTCGACGGGCAGGACCAGGGCACCGTACCCGCGTATGTCGTCGACACGGCCGAGCGGGTCCGCGGGCGGCTCCTGGCCGCCGACCTGCCGTGCGTTCTCGGCCACGCCGATTTCGAGGCGCAGAACCTGCGGTGGCACGGCAGCGATGTGTGGGCGGTGCACGACTGGGACAGCCTGGCCTGGCAACCGGAGGCGGCGCTGGCGGGGGCGGCGAGCGGGGCGTTCCCCAGCACCGGGCCGTCCACGCTGGCGCCGGTCGAGAGTTCCGAGGCGTTCCTGGCCGCCTACCAGGACGTCCGGGGTCGCCCGTTCACGGCCGCAGAGCAGGAGGTCGCGTGGGCGGCCAGCCTGTGGGCGGCGGCGCACAACGCCCGGTGGGAGGCGCTGCACGGCGACGCACCGATGTCCGGCGCCCCGCTCCGGGCACAGGCGACCGAACGCCTCCGCCGGGCGAACGCCTAATCCGCGGTCGAGGTGACCAGCCGCAGGCCGACATCGTAGGCAGCGAGGTCACGGAGCTCGCCGTGCGAAGCGTCCCAGGTTCCGTCGGTGAGGTCTCGAGAAAGCGCGTCGAGCCCGTTACGGAGTACGTGGTCGGGCATCCTCGCGAAGCCGGACGTGGCGGCACGGGCAGCAGGGTCGAGCACGCGTTCGGGGTGCGCCCAGAACGCGACCAGCATGCCGTCGGGCGTATCCCTGCTCAGCGGGACGGTCTCCACCCGGGTGTCGCCGCCCAGCCACTGTTCGACGAGCCCGAGGTCGGGGAAGTTCGTCCGGTCCAGTTCGGCGATGCCCGGGAAGTAGTCCCGGAACAGCCACCAACCGGTCGAGACGGACGCGTCCAGCGTCAGAACGGCCACCGGGCCCCTGGCGACACGGCGCATCTCGCGCACGCCGCGCTCCAGCTCGTCGTCCCAGTGGTGCAGGGTCAGAACCGCCATCGCAGCGTCGAAACTATCGTCCCGGAACGGGAGGGATCCGGCAGTGGAGCGCACCGCCGGTGCGCGGCCGGTCGGCCGCTGTTCGGCCATCACATCGCTGGGTTCGACGGGAACCACGTAGCGGTCGTCCGGTTCATAGGATCCGGTCCCCGCCCCGACGTTGATCACGGTGCGGGCATCTCCGAGAGCCCGGTGGATCCGTTCGCGGATGTCCGGATCCTCACGCCGGTGTTCAGCGTAACCGTGACCGATCGCGTCGTACCGCGCACTCATCCTGGGTGCCCCCGTTCAGGCGGTTGAATTGCAGCGACTCAACCACATCCGCCGCCCCGCGAGAAGCCTCGCTTCCAGCACCTCACCTGCCCCGTCCCCTCACCGCAGCGACCTCTCCCCTCCGGCAGAACGGGTGTCCTCTCCCACACCCCGGGTGGGCGCATCTGCCCTCCGGTTGCAAGTATTCTCGCCCGGAGACTCCGGACCCTCCTTCACCTGGGACTTCTCGACGGTCTCGCAGCGCACGAGGGGCCACGAAGGTGTCTAACGCGGCCGCTCCCGGTTGAGCGCCGACAACGTTCGCGTCGCGGAGTCACTCCGCGGTGCTTTCCACACTTCCCTGGGCCCGGCGACGGTCGTCTCGGTGACGACCGTCGCGTTCTGCTGCACGGCCCGCACACGGCACGAAAGGCGAGTCACCGGACACGCACGTCTGAGAGACCTCCCGAAATCCTTGCGCCCCATCCTTTCGAACAGGAAGTTCGCGCCCTTGAAATCCGTCCCCGGCGCTTGGACAGCCGAAGACCTCGGTTCCCTGCCGTACAAGACATCGCGCGATGTGACACCACTCCGTGCACTCCGCGTCGCGAGAGAAGAGTCGACCCATGAATGACGCCACGACCGCCCGTAGAACCGTCGGGGTGGTCTTCTGGGCCTCCCTCTCCATCGCGGCACTGTTCGTGGCCTGGGGAGTCGCGGCCCCGGACCACCAGATGGCGTCCATGAGCACCGCCCTGAACTGGGTCACCGGCAGGTTCGGCTGGGCGTACCTGCTCCTCCCCCTCCTGCTCCTGGCGCTCCTGGTCGGGCTGGCCTGCAGCCGCTACGGACGCGTCCGGCTGGGCTCCGACGACGACCGGCCCGAGTTCGCCACACATACTTGGATCGCCATGATCCTGTGCGCCGTGATGGGCATCGGCCTGGTCTCCTACGGCGTTGCCGAACCGATCTCGCACTTCGCCACGCCGCCCCACGGCCTGGCCGAGCCGGGAACACCCCAGGCGGCGGTCCTCGCACTCCAGTACTCCTTCTACGACTGGGGGCTGCACGCGTGGGCGATCTTCGCGGTCTTCGGCCTGGCACTGGGCTACTCGATGTACCGCAAGAAGCGCCCCGGGTTGGTCAGTGCCCTGTTCCGACCACTGCTGGGCCGGCACGCCGACGGCCCGGTCGGCAAGGCCATCGACGTCTTCACGGTCTTCGCCACCCTGTTCGGGACCACGACCTCGCTCGGTCTGGGAGCCCTGCAGATCGACAACGGCCTGAACCGCCTCCTGGGCACCCCCACCGGGACCACCACCCAGGCCGTCATCGTGGTCGTGGTCACGGTCCTTTTCAGCCTCTCGGCCGCGTCGGGCGTCAAGCGGGGCATCCGCTACACCAGCGAGATCAACCTCTCCGTCGCCTCCCTGCTCTTCGTGTTCGTGCTCTTCCTCGGCCCGACGGCCTTCCTGGTCTCGCTGTTCCTGGAGTCCCTCGGCCAGTACGGCAACGAGTTCCTCCTGATGAGCCTGCGCGGCCCCGCTTTCGGTGACACCGAGTGGATGCAGGGCTGGACCTACTTCATGATGGCCTGGTGGGTGTCCTGGGGCGCCTTCGTCGGCGTGTTCCTGGCGCGCATCTCGCGCGGGCGCACCATCCGGCAGTTCATCCTGGTCGTCCTGGGCATGCCCAGCCTGGCCTTCTTCACCTGGTTCTCGGTGTTCGGCGGTTCGGCGATCGAGCTGGACATGAACCACGGCACGGACATCGCGGGCGCCACCGCGCAGGAGATCAACAGCGCCTTCTTCGCGACCCTGGCCGAGTTCCCCCTCCCCACGGTCACGGCGGCGCTGGTGGTGATCCTGGCGGTGCTCTTCTTCGTCTCGGGCGCCGACGCGAACACCTACGTGCTGAGCATGCTCACCACGCACGGCTCCCTCGCGCCCCGGACGCCGATCCTGCTGCTGTGGGGCGCGATGACGGGGGCCCTGGCGATCATCCTCCTGTACTCGGGAGGACTCGACGCCCTGCAGCAGACGGTCATCGTCACCTCAGCGCCCTTCCTCGTCGTCATCGTGGGCGTGGTCGTGTGCTTCCTGCGCGACCTGAGGACCGAAGGGACGGTGGAAGCGGCCGCCCCACCGCGGCAACCGGCACAGGCGGAATCGGAAGCCACCGTGTGACCACGGCGGTCGGCGCTCCCACCGTCGGAGCGCCGGCCGCACCCTCCGGGCCTGTCCGTCGCGACGGTCTCCCGGGCACTCAACGGGCAGACCTCGGTCAGCGACGCGGCCAGAGCGAAGGTCCTCGCTGCCGCCGCAACCCTCGGGTACCGGCCCAACGTCGTGGCGCGCTCACTGCGCACCGACCGGACCAGGACCATCGGCCTGGTTATCAGCGACGTCCTCAACCCGCACTTCACCGAACTCGCCCGATCCGTGGAGGAGGAGGCCCGGGCCCTCGGGTACAGCGTCATCATCGGCAACGCCGACGAGCGGGCCGAACTCGAGGACGACCACGTCCGCGTCCTGCTGGAGCGGCGCATCGACGGGCTCCTCGTCTCCCCCGCCGACGGCCACTCCCCCAGCACCGTCGCCGCGGCCGCCGGACCGACACCGGTGGTCTTCGTGGACCGCTGGATCTCCGACACCGACGCCCCCGTAGTGCGCGCCGACGGGCGCAAGGCGATCCTGGACCTGGTCGCCCACCTGCACTCCCTGGGCCAGCGCAAACTCGCCATCATCGCCGGGCCCGCGGCCACGACCACCGGACGCGAACGCGTGGACGCCTTCCGCGAAGCCCTGTCCGCCCACGGGATCCCGCTCCCGGACTCCTACATCGGCCGGGGCGACTTCCAGGCCGAGAGCGGACGCGTGGCCACCGAACGCTTCCTCGACCTGCCCGAGCCCCCGGATGCCGTCTTCGCCACCGACAACCTGATGGCCCGGGGGGCACTCGACGCGATCCGGGGCCGCGGTCTGCGCGTGCCCGACGACATCGGCCTGGCCGCGTTCGACGACATCCCCTGGTTCCCGCACACCGACCCGCCGATCACGGCGATCGCCCAGCCCACGGCAGAGCTGGGCCGGGTGGCGGTCAAGGCCCTGGTCGATCTCATCGGCGGCGAACCAGCACGGTCGACCGTCCTGCCCGCCCGCCTCGTCGTAAGCCGATCCTGCGGCGAGCCCGAACCGCCAGCCCCGACCGGAGGAGCCACACGTGAGTAGTCCGGAAGAACTGCTGCGCATCGAGGGCGTACGCAAGGCCTTCCCGGGCGTGGTCGCGCTCGACAACGTCGACTTCGACCTGCGCCGCGGCGAGGTCCACGTCCTGCTGGGTGAGAACGGGGCCGGAAAGAGCACGCTCATCAAGGTCCTCTCCGGCGCGCACCTGCCCGACCGGGGGCGCGTCCTCGTCGAGGGACGGGAGACCGTCATCCGGGACGCCCAGGACGCCGAACGCCAGGGCATCGCCACCATCTACCAGGAGTTCAACCTCGTCCCCGACGTGACGGTGGCCGACCACACGTGTTTTCGCTCCACCATCCGCTCCGCCTCTTTCCGGACGCGGGCCACGGCGGGCTTCGCCCGGTTCCCGCCCGGTCAGGAGATCGGGTGCGGGACGGCGGGGAGCTCCGCGTATCCGTTGACCAGTAGCGAGGGGACCTTCGCCGGGTCCCGGCCCGCCGGGGCGAGCGTGATGGCGGGCAGAGCCGCGAACAGCTCCTCCAAGGCGACGCGGGCCTCCATCCGGGCCAGGTGCGCCCCCACGCAGAAGTGCGCGCCGTGGCCGAAGGCCAGATGCTCCTTGGAGGGGCGGTCCGGGTCGAAGGCCTCAGGGGAGTCGGGGTGCAGGCGCGGGTCCCGGCCGGAGGAGCCGAAGGCGACCAGGATGGGCTCGCCTTGGGCGATGACCACTCCCCCGCCGAGGTCGATGTCCTCCACCGCGTACCGCAGCGGCACGTACTTGGTGGGCGGATCGCGGCGCAGGGACTCCTCCACCACCTCCTCAACCGCCAGTTCCCCGGCGGCCAGGCGCTCCCGGTACTCGGGGTGGGTGAGCAGAGCGTGCACCGCGCTGGTGATGAGGTTGACCGCGGTCTCGAAACCGGCCCCGATCACGAGGGTCAGCATGCCGACCAGCTCGCCGTAGGACAGGGGTTCGCCGCTCTCCGGGGCGAGCAGGTCGCTGGTGAGGTCCGCGCCGGGACGGGCTCGCCGGTTCTCTACCAGGATGTCCAAGCAGGCCATCAGTTCCCGCTGACCGGCCAGGACCTCCTCGGGTCCGGCTGTGGTGTCCACACCGGTGTCCACGGCGGCGCCGAGACGCTCCCGAAGGTCCTCGGGGACACCGAAGAGTTCGCTGATCACCCCCATCGTCAGCGGACGGGACAGCGCGGCCCGCAGGTCGACCTCCTGACCCGGTTCGACGCGGGCTAGGTCGGCGACGAGCCCCCGTGCCCGCTCACGGACGGTGTCCTCCATGCGGCGCACCCGGCTCGGGGTGAACGCGGGGGTGACCAGTCGGCGCAGGCGCCGTTGCTCGTCCCCGTAACGGTTGATGAAGCCGTCCAGGAGGACGAGCCGGGCGAGCGACCAGTCCTCCCCGACCTTGTCGTGATCGGGCCAGTGCGCCCTGAAGTCCCGGGAGACCCGTGGGTCGGCCAGTAAGTCTTTGACCAGTTCGTGCCGGGTGACGGCCCAGGCGACCACGCCCCCGGGGAGTTCGACGCGGTGCGCGGGCCCTCCCGCACGCAGCCGGGTGGTCTCTTCGTGGAAACCCGTCCCGTCCGTGCGCAAGCGGTAGGGGCAGCCTGAGGTCTCGGAGTTGGCGGGCGGGGAGATGGCAGCCTCCTGAAGGCCGAGGGGGCTGGGGCGGATCCGGTGATGCTCCCACTCGTTCTACGTCGCCGCGCGGGCGCTGACAACGCCCCCGGCCGGTTGTGGCCCGGCCGTCCCCTCCGCGGCGTACCGCATGGCGATGTCCCCGGCCAGATCGGCCAGCCGGTGTGCGAGGGCCAGGTCCCAGTTGTCCCGCATCGCTCTCCTTTCCTCCCGGAGAGTCCCGCCGCACAGACGGGGGTACTTCGGGCACCCTTTCCGGTGGGGACCATACTGTGCGCAAGAGGCGCGCAGTGCGGCCTCGGGCAGGGAGGTAGGAAATGGCGGAGAACGAGTCGGGAACGCCCCGGGTGATGGTGGGTATCGACGGGTCGGCTACGGGTGATCGGGCGCTGGGCTGGGCCGCGGCCGAGGCCGCGCGCCGCGGGTGCGCACTCCACGTGGTCCACGCACTGTCCATGCCGCTGGTGATGTCCGCCTACGCGGGAAGCAATAGGTTCCCGCCCTCGGAGGAGATCAGGGACCAAGGCAACCGGCTGCTCCGGCAGGCCTCCGAACGGGCCCGCGAGCTCCAGCCCGAACTCCCGGTAGAGACGGTGCTGGCCTTGGAGGAGCCCGCGAAGGCCCTTCTACTCCGTGCCGACCCGCATGACTTGGTGGTCGCGGGGTCGCGCGGCCTGGGAGCGGCGCGCTCTGCCCTGGAGTCGTCGGCCAGTGTCCGCCTGGCCGCGCGTGCTGTCTGCCCGGTGGTCGTGGTGCCCTTTGGCGCTGACGCGGCGACTGAGGCGCCGCGGCGGATCGTGGTGGGGGTGGACGGTTCCGACTACTCCCGCAGCGCCCTCGACTTCGCGCTGCGCGAGGCCGCGCGAGTGGACGGGGGTTCGGTGGTCGTGGTGCACAGCTGGCAGATGCCGCTGCCCTTCGACGCCCAGTCCCTGGCCGAAGGCGGTTGGGCACCCCCGGACGACCTGCTGGACCAGCGGTCGCAGGAGATGGTGTCCGACATGCTCAGCAAGGTCGTGGACGCCGACACCGAGGGGGTGGGCGTGGCCGTCGTGCGCAGCTCGCAGGATCCAGCCGAGGCCCTGATCGAGACGGGTGCCACCGCGGACATGGTCGTGGTCGGTTCGCGGGGCCGGGGCAGCGTGCGGGGCCTCCTCCTGGGTTCGGTGAGCCAGGGTGTGCTGCACGGCTCCACCGTTCCGGTCACGGTGCTGCCCCGCAAGACGAACATCGCGCGTTGAACCCCGGGGCGGTCGCGCGGTCCCAGCGGGCTGTGCGCATACTGGGGACCGTGGCTGACGAGACGAGAAACCCCAGGCTGGAGATCGAGTACTGCACGCGCTGCCGATGGCTGCCGCGGGCGACGTGGATGGCGCAGGAGCTGCTCACCACCTTCGAGAACGAACTCGGTGAGGTGGCCCTCGTACCCGGGACCGGTGGCGTGTTCGAGGTACGCGTGGACGGGGAGCCCGTGTGGTCCCGCAAGACCGACGCGGCCTTCACCGACGCCGCCGACATCAAGCGCCTCGTCCGCGACCGCGTCGCCCCGGACCGGCCGCTCGGGCACTCCGAGAAGCAGTCCTGAGAACCGGCGCTCACGGAGGCGGCATGGCACCGGACGAGGGGCCGGAGAGTGTTCCACAGCGGTTCGCGCAGGCATGGAACGAAGGTGACGCCGACGGAATCGCCGCGCTGTTCGCGCCGGACGCCGACTTCGTCAACGTCGTCGGGCTGTGGTGGCGCGACCGCGAGGCGATCCGCCGGGCCCACGAGCACGGTCTTCGGGTCATCTTCCCCGGCACGACCATGCGGGTCTCCGGGATCCGGGTCCGCATGCTCGGCGACGACGCGGCGGTCGTGCACTGCCGGTGGAGTGTCGACGGCCAGGTGATGCCCGACGGCTCGTCCGCGGACCGCAGGCGCGGGGTGTTCACCTTCGTCGTGCGCGCGGCCCCCGAGGGCTGGACGGCGGTCGCCGCGCACAACACCGACCGCGTGTCGGGCGCGGAGAGCCTGGCCGGACAGGGCGGCGACCTCTCCCCCGTCGACTACCGCATCTGAGCCGCGGGACCGAGCATGGGCCGCGCTCTATGCTGTGCTCGGACACCGACGAGAGGCCCCCATGCCGCACACCCCCCCCACGTGCCCCACGACGCGTTGAACACCGAGGAACCGCACTCCGCCCGGATCTACAACTACTGGCTGGGCGGCAAGGACCACTATCCCGCGGACCGGGCGATGGGCGACCAGATCCTGTCCGTCCTCCCGATGATCGGCGACATGGCGGTGCAGAACCGCGCCTTCCTGCGGCGCACGGTGCGGTACCTGGCCGCGGACCGGGGCATCCGCCAGTTCCTGGACATCGGCACCGGACTGCCCACCGCGAACAACACCCACGAAGTGGCACAGGCGGTGGCGCCCGATTCCCGGATCGTCTACGTCGACCACGACCCCCTGGTCCTGGCGCACGCCCGGGCACTGCTGACCAGCTCCCCCGAGGGCCACACCGCCTACGTCGATGCGGACCTGCGCGACCCTGCCGCCATCCTGCGAGAGGCCGCCGAACACCTCGACCTGGCCCAGCCGGTGGCCCTCACCCTGCTCGGCCTGCTCTTCCACATCCCTGACGACTCCGTCTACGGCATCGTCGAGGACCTGGTGGCGGCACTCCCGTCCGGTAGCCACGTGGTCATCACGCACGCCACCGACGCCGCCACCGGCGAGGCCATGGTGGAGGCGGTGCGCCAGTGGAACGCGGCCTCCTCCAACCCCATCACCCTGCGCACCCCCGCGCAGATCGAGCGGTTCTTCGACGGGCTGGAACTCGTGGAGCCCGGCCTGGTGTCGATCCCGAGGTGGCGCCCCGACCCCGCCGAGATCGGCGAACCGGGGTTCGTGGACGAGTTCGGCGCGGTCGCCCTCAAGCCCTGAGCCCTGGCCGTCCCCGGTTACGGCGGACCTGGGTTGGAGGCCCCGGTGACCTCGAGGAGCTCCCCGACGCGTTCGATGGTGCGCCGGGCCTCCCGGGCCAGGCTCTGCCCGTCCATACCCTCGTCTCCCATGACCGCCAGCAGGGCCTCGGCGCCCACGGTGTACACCACGGCGTGCCCGCCCTGACAGCGGATCTCCACCTCGTTCAGGGGCCCCAAGTCGACCTCACCGGCGGTGCGCTTGCCCAGTCCCAGGGTGGTCGCGGCCAGCGCGGCCAGCGCCTGGTCGCGTACCTCCGGGCTGTCGGAGGCCACGACCAGGCCGTCAGAGGCCGCGACCACGCCCCCGGTCACCCCGGTCACGCGCTCGCGCAGGTCGGCCAGTTCCCGGACGATCTCGTCCTGGACCATCGCTCAATCCCCTCCTGTGCCGTCGCCCCGGGGCGGCGGCTCTCCCTCTTCGTCCAGTTCCTCGAGCGCGCGCCGCACCCGTTCCAACGGGGCCTTGCGGTGCCGCATCCGGCGCACCGCGGCGATCGGCCCGGGTTCGGCCGGGTCCGGACCGAGCCGCCCCGGCCGGGAGCGCGGCCCCCGCCGAACCGGGGCTGGGGCGCGCTTGGGCAGGGCGGGTCGCTCCTGCCCGCGGCCCTCGGGCTCCTCTTCGCGCGTCATCCTTCCCCTCCTCCACCGCCGCCGGGGTTTCTCAGTGACGCGCTCAGGCGGGCGGCCAGCTTCGGGGACAGAGCGCTGTCCGCCCGGGGCGCGGGACGCATACCGCTGGTACCGGGCCGCCGTTTGGTGAGCGGCCCGGTTTCCGGGGCGGTCCGCTTCCTCTCGGGCAGGCGGCGGGTGAGGACCCCTTCGGACCGGCGCGTCCCGGTGTCCACCAGGCCCCTGGCGGCCAGCCGGGCCAGGTCGGTCATCACCCCGCTCACATCGCGCCCCTGCACGAAGGCGAGGTCGCGCGGGGTCCGGCGCCCGTCGGCACGGGCCAAGAGGTCCCGGTGGGCGGCGGAGGACGCCTTCTCCGGGGGCGCGGCCGCCACCGGGCGCAGCCGGGCCAGGTCGGCGGGTGGCCCCCACAGCCGGTCGATGGCGCCGTGGCGCCGCGCGGCCTCCTGCACGGCCCAGCCGGGTTCCCTGCCCTCGGCGAGGAACAGTGGGGGCGGTGGGGCGCCGGGCCGGACCTCGCCGCCGCGGTTGGACGGGCTCAGGCCGAGCGCGAAGACGCCGTCGAGGAGGGCCCGGACCAGGGTGAGTTCCAGCAGCGCACCGCTGACGTGTCCGGCGTTGAGGAGTTCGGCTCCGAGGTCGCCCGTGGTGAGCGCGTGTTCGCGGACCGGCGCCCAGGTCCGGCCGGGCACGGACCCTGAGCGGATCAGGAGCGTGTCGGGACCGGGGGCGCCCGGGGTCTGGGCCGCGACCAGTAGGCCGTCGCGGAAGTGGAGCGTGGTGTCGGGCGGGCCGAACACGAGCAGCGCACCGGTGAAGGACTCTTGGTGGAGTCCGCGCATGTCCGCAGCCAGTCCCCCGAACAGGGCCGGTCCGGCTTGGTGGGAATTCATACCAGCAGGGCCCCCGCCCGCCGGTCGAGTTCGCGCCGGACCAGGACCAGGTTGGTGCGGGACCGGTCGAAGACCACGCTCAACAGCGGCCCGTCCGTGCCGCCACCGGGAACGGGTACCGGACGGACGACATAGTGGTGTTCTGCGGTGGTCACCACGATGCTCTCGGCCTCCGCATGGCCGTGGCCACTTCCGGCCAGTTGTGCCTCCTGCGCCATTTGGTAGGCCTCACTAACGCTCCCCGCGGGAAGCAGGAGCGACCGTTCCCCAGCCCCCGCGAATACGTGCCCCGTGGCCCGGTCCACCAGCATCACCTCACGTGAGCCCGCACATTCCAGGACGTTCTCCACCGCCTCCACAAGCCTTGACACAGTCCTCCCCGAGGCACAGCCCGCAAATTCCCGGATCGCAATATATAGGGCAAAAGCCGTCTAGCGGCAAACCCCCGCATAACAATCACCGGGAGCATCAAGCTTGCACTTACGGTTGATCTATTGCGTTAGGTACTTTTTGTGGACTTAGGTCATCAAAGCACCCGAACCCCCGGCACCGATAGGAAGCCTTGCATGAACACCGAAACCGCCGTCAAGGAAGCCCTGAGCGTCGAGGGGGCCATCGGTGCCGCCCTCGTCGACTACGAGAGCGGCATGTGCCTGGATGCCTCCGGCGGTGGGCAGGGGTTCGACCTCGAGGTCGCGGCCGCCGCCAACACCGAAGTGGTCCGCGCCAAGGTCCGAGCCCTGGGGATGATCGGCCTGGACGACCGGGTCGAGGACATCCTCATCACCCTGGGCGAGCAGTACCACATCATCCGCCTGCTGGAGCAGAGCAGCGGTTCGCTCTTCCTGTACATGGCCCTGGACCGCCAGCGCGGCAACCTGGCGCTGGCCCGCCACAAGCTCCGCAAGATCGACGGCGAACTCAACGTCTGAGCAGCCGCGCCGCGGTCGCCCCAGCACGGCGGTCAGTGGTCGCCGTGTCGGCCCCCGTCCAGGCCCAGGTCGGGGCCGACATCGTCCCCCGCGCCCGGGTCACTCCCCCGTGAAGGTCGGCTTGGTGCGGTCGAGGGAGGAGGTGACCCCGGCCTCGTTGTCCTTGGTGCCGAGCAGCTTGGTCTGTTCGACGACCTCCCGCTCCAGAGCCGCGGGGAGGGCCGCCAGCAGGTCGGCGCGCATCGTCCCCTTCATCGAACGCACCGCCAGCGGGGCGGAGGCGGCGATCTCGCGTGCGTAGCCCACGGCTTCCGCGCGGATGTGGTCCTCCCCCACCAGCAGGTCGGCCAGGCCCGCCGCGTGGGCTTCGGCTCCGGTGACCCTCCGAGCGGTGTAGAGCATGTCGGCGGCCTTCTGCTGGCCGACGATACGGGGCAGGGAGGCGGTCAGACCGAACCCCTGGTGCAGGCCCAGGAGCCCGAAGTTGGCGTGGAACCGCGAGGAGGGCGCAGCGACCCGGAAGTCCGCCGCGCACGCCAGTCCGAGTCCTCCGCCCACGGCCGCGCCCTGCACCGCGGCGACCACGGGTACCGGCAGGGAGAACAGGCGCAGCCCTTGCCCATAGATGGCGCTGAGGGTCCGAACCGGCTGCTCGCCGACCCCGCCTGCGGCGAAGTCCACCCCGGCGCAGAAGTTCTTGCCCTCCGAACACAGGACCAAGGCCCGGCAACCCTTCGAACCCGCGAGTTCCTCGGCCGTGTCGGCCAGTTCCGTGAGGACCTCGAGGTCGAAGTGGTTGTGTGGCGGGCGGCGGATCTCCAGGACACCGACGTGGCCGTCGATGTGCACGGACAGGTCCTCGCTCATGGGGCTGCCTTCCAGTTGTTCGGGGCTCGCGGCCGCACGAGATCACTCCCGCTCAGTCCACGGTTGACCAGCGACGAGGCTACCGGGCGCCCGCCGCCGAGGAACGGCGGGCACCACCCATCCCATCAGCGGTGCCCCGGCGGAAGGCTGCCGGGGCACCGGTCAAGCCGCGACGCGACCGGCTCAGGCGAACCGGGGCATGATCTGGTCGTGCACCAGGCGCAGCTGGGTGTTGACGTCCGCAGCACCCTCCAGGTCGCGGCCGGTGAAGGCCTTGACCAGAGCCCGGTCCGTGACGGCCAGGATCATGTGGTTGACCCCGCTCGGGGCGATGTCGTCGGCGAGCTTGGCCGCGCACTCCTCCGGTGTTCCGGCCACCGACAGGCGCTCTGCGAGGTCGGGTGTGGTCAGCTCGATCCCCCGGGCCAGGTCTCCGGCACCGATGGCGTCGATGATGGGCTTGACCTCGGCCGGTTCGACCCCGTTGCGGCGCAGTTGCTCCTCGGGCATCGACGAGGCGTAGATACCCACCATGCTGCGCGCCGCGTCCTTGGCCGCCGCCGAGTCCGGCCCGGTCGCGAAGACCACCCAGGCGCCGATGTCCAGGCCCTTCCAGTCCTTTCCGGCGCGCTCGGCACCGATCCTGATGTTCTCGATCGCGTAGTCGTAGGCTTCCCGGGTGTAGCTCAGGGCGTGGTGGCAGCCGTCGGACAGCTCCCCCGCGGCCTGGAAGGACTTCGGCCCGCGCATGGCCCCCAGCTTGAGCGGCACGCGGTCCTGCACCGGGCGCGCGAAGGTGAACAGCCCGTTGTAGGTGAAGAAGTCGCCGTCGAAGGTGATGGTCCCTTCGTCGAGGAAGGTGCGCATCACCCCCAGCCCTTCCTTGACCCGGGAGAGCGGGCGGTTGCGGGCCCAGTCGATACCGTACTGGGCGAGCAGCCCGAAGTTTCCGCTGGAGAGCACGGCCTCCGCGCGCCCGCCGGAGAGTTCGTCCAGCGTCGCCACGGCCTGCGCGATCAGGGTGGGCTCGCGCAGCACCACCGAGGACACACTCGGCCCGAAGCGGATGCTGTCGGTCTGGCCCGCGGCCGCGGCGAACAGCAGCCACAGGTCCTTGTGCCAGGTCTCGTCGGCCGCGTAACAGGCGTAGAAGCCCAGTTCGTCGGCGAGCCGGATCGATTCCAACGAGTCGGTCAGCGGGTAGTCGGGAAGCATCACGTAGCTGAATCTCATAGCGTTCGCCCTCCCGGGGCATCCGGGCGCTGAAGCTCGTTCCTAGCCGTCCAGGCTGCTCATGACGTGCTTCACGCGGGTGTAGTCCTCGAATCCGTACTGGGACAGGTCCTTGCCGTGCCCCGAGTTCTTGAAGCCGCCGTGCGGCATTTCGGCGATCAGCGGGATGTGGCAGTTGATCCACACACAGCCGAAGTCGAGTCGGCGCGAGACGCGCAGCGCGCGCCCGTGGTCCCGGGTCCAGACACTGGAGGCGAGACCGTAGTCGACCCCGTTGGCCCAGGCCACCGCCTGGTCCTCGTCACTGAACCGCTGCACCGTGATGACCGGCCCGAACACCTCGTTCTGGATGATCTCGTCGTCCTGGAGCAGTCCGCCCACGACGGTGGGGTCGTAGAAGTAGCCGGGGTCGCGGGCCCGCCGTCCGCCCGCCAGCACCTCGGCGTGACCGGGCAGGCGGTCCACGAACCCCGAGACCCGCTGGAACTGCGCGGCGTTGTTCAGCGGCCCGTACGCGACGTCCTGGTCCGGCGGCCCGGTCCGGGTCTGCTTTGCCTGTTCGGCGAGCTCACCGAGGAAGTCGTCGTGCACACCGGGCCCGGCCAGGATCCGGGTGGCCGCGGTGCAGTCCTGCCCGGCGTTGAAGAAACCGGCCTCCGCGATCGCCTCCGCGGCCGCGGCCGGGTCGGCGTCGTCGAACACGATCACCGGCGCCTTGCCGCCCAGTTCCAGGTGGGTGCGTTTGAGGTCGGCCCCCGCGGCCTGGGCGACCTCCCGGCCCGCGCGGACGCTGCCGGTGATGGACACCATCTCCGGCACGGGGTGGGCCACCAGCTCCCGGCCCGTGTCGCGGTCTCCGCAGACCACGTTGAACACGCCCGGCGGGAGGTGCTCGGCCATGACCTCGGCGCTGAGCAGGGTGGACAGGGGTGTGGTGTCGGAGGGTTTGAGCACCACCGTGTTGCCCGCGGCGATCGCGGGGGCCCACTTCCACACCGCCATCAGCATCGGGTAGTTCCACGGTGTGACCTGGGCGCATACCCCCACAGGCTCGCGGCGGACCCAGGACGTGAATCCGGCCATGTACTCGCCGACGGAGCGCCCCTCCAGGTTGCGGGCGGCCCCGGCGAAGAACCGGACGGCGTCCAGGACCATCGGGATCTCTTCCTCAAGGGTGAGGCCGACGGGTTTGCCGGTGTTGCGCGACTCCGCGCGCACGAACTCCTCCGCGCGCCGCTCGATGTCCTCCGCGATCCGGAACAGGGCGAGCTGGCGTTCGGCCGGTGTGCTGTCCCGCCACCGGTCGAATGCCTCCGCCGCGATCCGCACGGCCACGTCCACATCCTCTGGCCCGGACAGCGGTGCGCGTGCGAAGACCTCCTCGGTGACCGGGTCGACCAGGTCGTAGGTGCGCTCCCCCACCGCGGGGCGCGGGGCCCCGCCGACGAAGTTCTCCAGTATCTGGGGTTCTCCCGGCATCGGTTCCTCCTCGTCTGCCCTTCTTTGGGCCCGCGGTCACTCGTCGATCTCGGCCAGGACCTCTGAGCCGGACACGACGGTTCCGGCGAAGTGGCGGTGCATCCACTCCAAGTGGTCGCCGCGGGCCCGCATGATCCGCAGCGTGTCCCAGTTGGGGAAGGTCTGCTGCACCACCCACTCGTCCATCAGCCGCGGGGCGACCTCGAAGAGGTCCTCGAACCGGGTGACGGCGACCTCGCTGGCCCGCTCGGCCTCGGGCGGCGTGAACTGTTCGGCGTACCGGAACGGCCGGGCCGCCCCGTTCTCCGCGCTCATCGGTGACCTCCCTGGTCGGTGTAGGCCCGGTCCAGCAGGTACTTGCCGGGGTTCATGATGTTGTTGGGGTCCAGGGAGCGTTTGACGTCGAGCATCACGTCGAACCCGCGCCCCAGTTCTTCGGGGACCAGGTCGACCTCGCCCTCGCGGCAGGACCCGTGGCAGGCGCTGATGGATCCGCCGTACCGGAGCGCGACGGCGGCGATGTCCCGCTTGGCCTTGACCCACATCTCCCAGGCCCGGTCGTTGAGTTGCTGCTCCCAGATGCCCACGTCGATCTCGGTGAGGTAGTCGACGCCGGTGGGGCCGCTGGTGTAGCAGAAGGTGCCCCAGTCGTCGAAGACGTCGGTGCGCGAACGCAGCCCGGCGATGATGGCGTGCCACTCCCGCGTGACCTGGGGCAGATTCGTGTAGTTGACGGCGGCGTCCTCGCAGTGCCAGCTCATCGGGATGACCTGGCCCGAGCGGGTGCGCCCGTGCAGGGGCGTGGCGTAGCGGTCGTGGCGGGCCGCCCAGTCGCCCTCGGAGATCTCGTCACCGAGGTAGCGGGCGCCGTGGTCGCGGGCGATGCGCATCAGTCGGCGTGCGCCGACGCGTACCTCGTCCTCGTTCCCGTAGAGCACTCCGCACGCCAAAGCACGGACGTCGGCGGGTTGCGGGATGTAGGCCTCGTCGTCGCGGCGCAGGTAGGCGACCTTCCACTCGTCGAACAGGACCGCTCCAGCGAAGGTGCCGACCCCCGAACGGGCCAGGGCGCCGACACACTTGTAGGCGCTGTCGTAGTCGCTGAAGGCGAAGAACGGCGAGAACTCCGCCTCGGGTTTCGGGTGGAGTTTCAAGGTGGCCCTGGTCGCGACCCCGAGTGTGCCCTGGTGGCCCATGAACAGGTGTTTGAGGTGGTAGCCGCTGGAGCTCTTGCTGATCTTGCCGCCCACCCCGTCGCCCACGTGCATGACCTCACCCGTGGGGAGCACGTGGTCGAAGCTGAGCACGAGGTCGCGGGTGTGTCCGTAGCGCGACCCGATCAGCGACCAGCCGCTCGTACCGATCCGGCCGCCGACCAGGGAGCACGGGTAGGACGCGGGGTCGTCGGGGTAGATCAGTCCGTACTGGGCGAGCTCCTCGTTGAGCTTGAGCATGCTGATGCCGGTGCCCACGGTGCAGGTGCGGTTCTCCAGGTCGATCTCGTGGATGCCGTTCATCCGCTTGACGTCGATGACGATGCCCCCGCGCGCGGGCACGGCGCCGTCGGTCAGCCCGGTGCCGCCGTCCCTCGGCACGACGGGGATGCGGAAGTGGTTGGCTATCTTGACGACCTCGGCGACGTCCTCGGTGCTCTCCGGCAGGACGGCGAGGTCGGGCAGGCGTTCGGCCCAGCGGTGGACCGGGAAGGGCGCCGGAACCCTGGCCCGGTTGAACCGGTCGGGTCGGCCGGTGAGGACCTGGTCGTCGCGTAGGACCCGGTGCAGGGCCTCGATGACGGGTGCGAGGGTCTCCTCGGTCATGATGCTCATGAGTCGCCTCCCCCGCGGCTGCCGCCGACGGTGATACCGACGGATTCGGCGAGCAGCTCGTGGATGTCGACCACGTCGATATCGCGCTCCCGTCCGGCCTCGCCCAGCGGGCGCTCCGACCACGGGCAGGCGCTGACGAGGGTGTCGACCTCCAGTTCGGCGGCCTGGTCCAGCCTCCGGGCGCTGATCGCCGCGGTCAGCTCGGGTTTCTCCACCGGGAGTCCTCCCCCGCCTCCGGAGCAGTAGGACCACTGGGTCACCCGGTCGACGTCGTTGAACTCCAGACCGGGGATGGAGCGAAGGATCTCGCGGGGCTCGGCCCACACGCCCTTGCGCTTGTTGAGCCGGCAGGGGTCGTGGTACGTGATGCTGCGCTCGATCGGCACGGTGGGCGTCAACCGGCCGTTCCGGAGCAGTTCGGCGAGCAGCTCCACGAGCAGGACGACTTCGATGTCGTACTCCTCGCCGAAGTAGGCCGGGTAGTCCTCCGTGAAGGTGATGTAGTCGTGCGGGTCCAGGACAAGCACCCGCTTGACCCCGTGGGCGCGCCAGTCGTCCAGGTTGTGCCGGGCGAAGCGCTGGGCCTGCTCCCGGTAACCCATCTCAGCGGCGGGGCCGCCGCAGCACCACTGCTCCCCCATCAGCCCGAACTCCACGCCCGCCGCTTGCAGCAGCTGCGCGGCGGCCCGCGGCACCGAGGTCCGGTAGAAAGCGGCCTCGCAGTCGACGAAGAGGATGGTCTCGCCGCCGATCGGCAGGTCGAGGCCGTCGGCCCAGTCGCGTACGCGCTCCTGGCTGACGGCGTTGTCGCCGAGGACGGGTTCATGTGTGCGCTCGTCGGTGCGCTGGTTCCAGGTCCGCCACGCGGGCTGGTGTACACCGCTCTCCACCGCGAAAGCGCGCACCGCCTTGACCACGTCCACGGTCCGGGTGCGGAACCGGTAGAAGTCCCCGGTGAAGAGGGTGTTGGGACAGCGCAGCTCACAAGCGCCGCACTGGGTGCAGTTCACGTAGTCCGAGGCGATGTCGGCGACGTCCATCTCGCCCTTCTCCATCGCCACGACATTGGCGTGGAAGGCGGTCGGGGTCCACGACTCGTTGCGCGTGACCTGCATGACCGGGCAGACCTCCCGGCAGAATTTGTGCCCGGAGGAGAAACAGTTGTAGGAGGCGTCGCGCCACTCCTCGACGAACTCCCGTGTCCTCTCGTCTCGTTCGGCTGAACGGGGCTCGGGCACCACGACGTCCTCAACCGGGATCATCGGCAGCGGCTGGGCGCCGGGTGTGTGCGGACCAGAGTGAGGGTCAACCATGGGGACTCCCGGCTGGTTAAAACCTATGACTTTATATTTCACAGGTTCACTACCCATGTGTGTCCCGCATCACACGACCTTCAAGGCAGACTGGATATCTCCACCACGAGAAGAAAGCTGGTCTGGTGAGCCGACTCTCCACATCCGCCCGACGAGTAGTCTTCGCCCCGCTCGACGACGGCACGGGACGCGGCGAGGCGGTAGCCCGCAGGCTCGCCAAGGCGATCTCCCTGGGCTTGATCGCCGACGGCGAGCAGCTGCCCTCAGAGTCGGACATGGCCACCGCGCTCAACGTGTCCACCGTGACCCTGCGCGACGCACTCTCCAGCCTGCGCGGCCAAGGACTCGTCGAGACCCGCAGGGGCCGCGGCGGCGGCAGCTTCGCCCGCGCCTCCGCCGAGATCCTCGCGGACCGCGCCTTGGCCCGCCTCCTGGAGATGGCCACCTCCGACCTGCGCGAGCTCGGCGACTACCACGCCGCCATCTCGGGGACCGCCGCGCGCCTGGCAGCCGAACGTGCCTCCGCGGACCACGTCTCACGGCTCCGAGACATCGCGTGCCGCCTCGCCGAGGCCAGCGCCCCCGGCACCCAGCAACGGCTCGCCGGCCGCTTCCACATCGAGGTCGCCGCCACAGCCCAGTCCGTGCGCCTGACCACCCAGGAATTCGACGTCCAAGCCGAAGTCGGAGCGCTCGCCTGGGTCCCGAACCACACGGCCCGCACCCACCGGGAAACTGTGGACACCCACCAAGCGGTCACCGACGCCATCGAGGCCCACGACGGCACACGCGCCCGCGAACTCACCGAACAACACGTCGAAGCGCTCACCCAAGGGCTCATCGCCATCCACTTCAACCTGGTCAAAGCCAGAAGCTGACCTACAAGGGGTGGTGTTTCCGCCGGTCCGGAGCTATGAAAAAGGAAGGTGGACCACGCCCGAGGGAGGGAGCCCGATGACCGCGCCTCAGCCCGCCGACTCCCATCCCGCTGACATCGTCACCTGGATCGCCGAGATCATCGAGGACGTCTTCACCCCGCTGGAGTCCCTCCGGCAGGACCTCGTCACGTGCCACCGCTCCGCCGACCAACAGCTGACCTGCAAGGACCTGGCCAGCATCCGCCCCAGAGTGGTCAGCTGGCTCAGCAGCCAAGATCTCGTCATCGGCGCGGGCGCCATCATCGCCCCCGGCCTCCTCGCCGACCAGCCCCGCAGGCTCGAATGGTGGTCCGGCCGACCCGACCCGGACTTCCTCGACGTCGACCTCAACCCCGAGAGACTCGACTTCTACGACTACGCCTGCGCCGAATGGTTCCGTGAACCCCGCACAACGGGCCGCCGCCACATCACCGGCCCCCACGTGGACTTCGGCGGCACCGACAGCTACATCCTCACCTTCACCCTCCCCGTGTACTCGCAAGAGAGCTTCCTCGGCGTAGTAGGAGCCGACATACTCGCCGCCCACCTGGAATCCCGCCTGCTACCCGTACTCATCAGCCTGGACTACGAAGTCGTCCTCCTGAACGCCGAGCACAGAGTCATCACCTCCAACACCCCGCACCGCCCCTCCGGAACCCTGTGCACCACCCTGCCCGGCACCGGGCACACCCTTCCCGACTCACCCTGGCGCCTGCTGTGCCACCCCGCTCCTGGGGCCACCTCAGTCCAGTAGCACGCGCCGTTCCAAGATGGCGAGGGTAGCGGCGCCCCAACGCAGGTTCTCCTGCTCGTGGGAGCGTCCGCGCTGGAGAGTGAGGTAGGGGCCGACCCGTTCAGCCTCCCGCAGGTACTGCTCCTCGTCGAGGCCGTCGAGCATGCGCGCAGCGATGCGGTCATAACGTTCAAGCTTGACCCGACTCAACTCCATGCGCTGCTCGATGGCGCTGATTACCGCGCCCACGTCAGTTTCGTCAACGGCCTGGAGCTTGACCAGCAGATCGTCACGGATCGCCGTGGGACGTGCAGGTTCGCGGCCGAAAGCGCACAGCGCCTCCTTCCCCGCACCGGTGAGCCGGAACAGCCGCTTGTTGGGCCTGCGCTGCTGTTCCACCACCCGGGCGTCGAGGAGCCCTTCGGCCTCCAAGCGCTCCAGTTCCCGGTAGAGCTGCTGCGGGGTCGCGGACCAGAAGTTCGCCACCCCGGCGTCGAACCGTTTGGCCAGGTCGTAACCGGAGGCTTCCCCCTCCAGAAGTGCCGCCAGGAGCGCTTCTCTCAGTGCCATCCAGCCAACGTAGCACTCAGGTGATTAAGCGCGGCCGCGACTAGTCAAGGATTCCACTATTCCCGCAATGGCGAAGGACGCGCGGACGAGCCCCGGTCCAGTGAGGTCCCGTGGTCCTGTTCCCAGGGCTGTACTTCAATGCTTGGTGGCTGAGGTGAGTGCTCCGATCGAGTTTGTGAATTGTGCCAGGCAACCCGACAACCTCAACCTGTGCGCTCTGGCACTGGTTTCCGGATAGCACTGGCACATGCGCCGAGGGAACACACCGCCATCGGGCAGTCACAGTCACTCGACAGCCGGGCTCGGCGAAGCCTGGACGGGCCCCGGCAGCGGTGCTACTCTTCCAGACACCTATTCAACAAATTGACTACAAGGGGCACCGTGCACGCCTTCCGCAAGGCCGTCGAGGCCGACGATCACAATGCCATCCACGCCCTGCTCGCCGAGGACGTGGCGTTCACCAGCCCGGTCGCCTTCAAGCCCTACCCGGGCCGGGCCGTCACCGCAGCGATCCTCCGCGGGGTCAGCCGGGTCTTCACCGACTTCCGCTACGTCCGAGAAATCACCAGTGCCGACGGCCGCGACCACGCCCTGGTCTTCGAGGCCCGGGTCGGCGACAGACAGATCAACGGCTGCGACTTCCTCCACACGAACGAGGAGGGCCTGATCGATGACTTCGTGGTCATGGTCCGCCCTTTGTCCGCCGCCACCGCCCTCGCCGAGGCTATGGGAGCCCAGTTCGAGCGCATCGCCGAGGAGGCCCAGTCCGAGGAAGCCGGGAACCGCCAAGGGTCCTGAGTCGCGGCGGCTACCTCCACGGACGCCCGAATTCCTTCCCGGGCACGGACTTCCGGACAAGAAAAAGCGGACGTATCACCCTTTTCGCTTTGATTCTGCTGGATATTTGACCTGGGGGTGGATTGTGAGGGGGCGCCTACCTACTGTGGGCCTCCTGACGTTCAGTGGGGGCACCGTGCGTTAAGGCCCCCGCTCTGCGGCCCTCGACCAGGAGCGTGATCGTGTGACCACCGCCCACGACATCCCGGATCTGCTCTCACCCGAGTTCCTCGCCGACCCCTACCCCGCCTACCAACTCCTCCGCGAGCACGACCCGCTGCACTGGCACGAGCCCACCGGAAGCTACGTCGTCTCCAGGTACGCGGACGTACGCCGCGCCTTCAAGGACGGGGACTTCTCCACGGACAACTACAGCTGGCAGCTGGAACCGGTCCACGGGCGCACCATCCTCCAACTCGACGGCCGCGACCACGCCGTGCGCCGCGCCCTCGTCGCTCCCGCCTTCCGAGGCCGGGACCTGCGCGAACGCTTCCAGCCCGTGATCGAACGGAACAGCCGGGCGTTGGTGGAATCCTTCCGGCTCGACGGCCGCGTGGACCTCGTCTCCCAGTACGCGACCCGGTTCCCGATCAACGTCATCGTGGACATGCTCGGTTTGGACCAGTCCGACCACGACCGCTTCCACGACTGGTACACCGCGATCATCGCCTTCCTCGGCAACCTCACGCAGGACCCGGAGATCAACGCCGCCGGTCTGCGCACGAGCGAGGAGCTCGCGGCCTACATGCTCCCGATCATCCGTGAGCGCCGCGAGAACCCCGGCGACGACCTCCTCTCGACCCTCTGCCTCGCGGAGGTGGACGGTACCCGGATGACCGACGAGGAGATCAAGGCGTTCGTCAGCCTCCTCCTGGCCGCCGGAGGGGAGACCACCGACAAGGCCCTGGCCGGCCTGTTCGCGAACCTCCTCGCGCACCCCGAGCAGCTCGACGCGGTGCGCGCCGACCGCTCCCTCGTGCCCCGTGCCCTCGCCGAGTCGTTGCGCTTCACTCCGCCCGTGCAGATGATCATGCGTCAGCCCGTGCGCGACGTGGAGATCGCGGGCGGCCGGGTTCCCGCCGGTTCGACGGTCACCTGCCTGATCGGGGCGGCCAACCGGGACCCCGCTCGCTTCTCGCACCCCGAGAGCTTCGACCTGTTCCGCGAGGAGCTCTCCGGCACCACGTCGTTCTCCGCCGCGGCCGAACACCTCTCCTTCGCGTTGGGCCGGCACTTCTGCGTCGGCGCTCTGTTGGCCGAGGCCGAGGTCCGGGTGGCGGTCGACGACCTGCTCGACGCCATGCCGGACATGCGACTGGCCGAGGGCACCGAGCTGATCGAGCAGGGTCTGTTCACCCGGGGCCTGCGCGAGCTGCCATTGGTGTTCACCCCGGTCCCCCGACCGCGCAGCGCACCCTGACTCGGAGGCCTGGGGTCTTGGGGGTTTGGGGTCCGGCGCCTGGGACCTCAACCCCTACACGACAATCGGGCTGAACCGCGCGGGCAGCTCGAACAACCCGCGCATCCAGACCGACGGCCGCCACCTCAACTGCTCCGGTTCCACACCCATCCGTACGTCCGGCAACCGGTCCAACAACGACTCCACCGCCGTGCGGGCGATCAGCTCCGCGACCTCCGGGGCGGGGAACGGGCATCCGTGCTCGCCGTGGCCGAACGACATCTGGGCCTGATTGGTGGCGTGGATACCGAGGTCCCCGGTGTTCAGCCTCGGGTCGCAGTTGGCCGCGGCCAGCCCCAGCACCAACAGGTCGCCCTGCTGGATCAGCCGACCACCCAGTTCACAAGACTGGACCGCCCACCGGCCGATGAAGTTCTGGGTGGGGGTGTTCTTCCAGAGGACCTCGTTGAGCGCTTCACCGGAGCTGCTGCGCCCGCCCTGCAGGGTGAGGGAGAACCCGTCGTCGAGGAGCATGAGGCGGAGCGTGTTGCCGATCCAGTTGCCGGTCGGTGCCTGGGCGGCCGACATGATGACGAGAAGGTCGATGACCACCTCGTCGTCGGTGAGCCCGGCCGGGTGGAGGAGCAGCCGGGAGGGGACGTCGTCGCGCGGGTGGGCCCTGCGCTCGGTGACGATCCGCCGCATCGTGGCCTGCACCCGCTGGTGGGCCGCGGCGGCTTCGGCCGTGACGTCCAGCGATATGAGGTTGTCCCGGACCATGCCGGGGACCTCCTGCCCCGACAACCCGTAGAGGCGGGCGATGACGCCCGCCGGGATCTGGTGGGCGTACTGGCTGACCAGGTCGGCCTGTCCGTCCCCGGCGAACTGGTCGATGAGCCCGTCTGCGACCTGCTGGCACAGCAGCCGCAGGTCTGCGCGGTCGATGGCGTCGAGGGCGTCGCCGATCGCCCCGGCCCGCCTCTGGTGCTCGGCACCCTCGGCGAACATCACCGAAGGGGTCCACATGACGTACGGCATCAGCGGCCAGGCGTCGTCGATGTGGTCCCACATGTTCCAGCGGCGGCAGTCGCGGGCGAACCACTCCGGCCTGCCGGTGACGTGGTGCAGTTCCCGGTAGCCGAGCACGAACCACGCGGGGATGTCGCCGTCGAGCAGGATGGGGGCGACCGGGCCGTAGAGGCGCCGCATCTCCTCGTACAGGGACACCGGGTCCCTGGCGATGTCGGGACCGTAGAAGCGCATGGCCTGCCGGTGGTCCGGCGACAGGGGCGCGGGCGCGGGCCCCGAATCTCGGTGCGGGCGGAGCGCCCCGTCGGCCGCGACCGGCCCCTGGGCTCCCGAGGTGCTGTTCAAGGTGACTCCTTCGTGGGCAGGGGCTGGGCCGCCGTCGACTCGCCTGCGGCCGACTCACTCGCGGCCGGTTCCCCACCCGCAGACCCCGGCGGACGGCGCCTGGCCAAGTGGTGGACGAGGGCGATGAGGATGTCGCGGCTGGACTCGCGGCGGCGCGCGTCGCACTCCAGCAGGGGGACGTCGTTGGACAGGTCCAAGGCGCCCCGGACCTCTTCCAGGCTGGGGCCGGGACCGAAACGGTTGACCGCCACGAGGAACGGTGTCCGGTGGTGTTCAAGGCGGTCGATGGCGTACCAGGAGTCCTCCACCCTGTCGGTGTCGACCAGGACGACCGCGCCGAGGCTTCCGGTGAAGAGCTGCTCCCACAGGAACCAGAAGCGCTTCTGGCCGGGTGCTCCGAAGAGGTAGAGGACACGGGTGGCGTCCACCGTGATCCGACCGAAGTCGAAGGCGGCGGTCGTGGTGCGTTTGTCCCGGACCGCGGTGAGGTCGTCGGTCTCCGCGCTGGCTTGGGTCATGACCTCCTCGGTGCTCAGCGGGCGCATTTCGCTGACCGAACCGACCATGGTCGTCTTTCCCACACCGAACCCGCCCACGATGACGATCTTGAGCGCGCTGCTCGCGGTGCTGGCGAGGGGAGGCCGCCCCGTGGCCGCCCCGGCCGTCGCAGTCGCCGCGGCCATCCGGGTCGTCTGTTCAGAGGCGTTGGAGGGCAAGGAGCACCTGCTTCAGGGTGTCGGGGTCGTGTCGTGGCCCCTCCTCGGGGGTGGAGGGCACGGGATGCCGGGCGCTCACCGCCCCGGTGTCCAGCAGGTCGACGAGGAGGATCCGCACGACGCTCACCGGGAGCCCGAGTTCGGCGGAGATCTCCACCACGGCCGTCGGACGGGTGCACTGCCGGAGGATGTCGGCGTGCTCGGACTGCATGCTCGACGCGGGATCGGACTCGGCCACGACGAGGGCGACCGAGTCGAGGGAGGACTCGTCAGTTCCGCCACGGCCGCCGGTGACCGTGTACAACCGGTCCGGTTCCTCTCGGTTCAGGGGATCCGCGCTCATCGAGACTGGTCCGTCCCGGGGCCGCCGCGTCGGGGAGCGGCCGTCAGGTGGCCCCCGATCTGGTCGACCAGCTCGTTCATACGGTGGCCGACCTGGCCGACGTCGGCCTCGTATCCGGCGACGACGGCAAGGTGGGCTCCTTCTCCGGCGCCGATGATGAGCAGGAGTCCGCCGCCGTACTCGAGCATGGCCTGTCCGGCGCCGGTTCCGTCGCCGAACTCGGCGGAGGCGCTCAGCGACAGGCTCTGGACCCCGGCGCAGATCGCGGCGAGCTGGTCGGCCCGGTCCACGCCCAGTTCGGCGGTGTGGCACATCTTGAGTCCGTCCCTGGACAACACGAGGACGTGCCGGATACCCGGTGCCCTGTGTCGCAGGTTCTCCAGTAGCCAGTCGAGGCTGGGGTCCGTTGTGGTCATCGATCTCGGGGCAGCAATCCGGACTCGGAACGTCCTGGTGCCCCTCCCTCCGTTCCTCTTCGGTCAGGTGTCCGTCTGTGCGCGGGCAAGGCCGTATCCGTCAATCGCTCTCCCCGGAGCTCTCCTCGGGTTCCCCACGGGGGTCCCGGAAGGCGGCGAACCGGGTGGGGGCCTGCTCCCGCGCGCGGGATGCGAGGGGAGTGCGCTTCGTGGGGAAGAGCTGTTCGGGGTTCTCCCGGACCGCCTCGGCCAGGGTGTGGCCGCGGCGGCGCCGGGGGAGGTTGACGGGCTTCTTGACGGTGCCGCTGGAGCTGCCCTCACCGGTGGCGGTCTCGTCACCGCCGTCGTTGCCATGGGTACCGCCACCTGAGGTGACTTGGACGCCCGCGTCAGCTGGAAGGCCGGGGTTCTGATGGGGCCCCGTGGCGGTCCGGGTTCCGTCGCGCCGGGGCAGGGGCGGACGGTGATCGTCGGTCGGCGCCACGGCCGCGGACGCATCGGCCGCTGCCGGGACCCCGGACTCACCGGTCACGGCAGGAGGCGCGGTTTCACCGGTCACGGCCAGAGCCTCCCCCGACGACGCGGGCACCCCGGCGACAGCCCCTGAAAAAACCCCGACGGCAGAGGAATCACTGGCTGCTCGAGGTCGGCGCTTGGGCATCCGGGGCTCGGTGAGCAGGTTGGGCGGGATGAGGACGACCACACCGATGCCTCCCCTGGCCGAGGGGCGGAAGCTCACCGTGAGGCCGTACTTGTCGGCCAGACAGCCCACGACGGCCAGGCCCGTCTTACTGCCGGGGAGGGTGGACAGGTCGCGCGGTTCGGTGATCACGCTCTCGGCGACCCTGCGCTCACGGTGGCGCATGCCCAGACCGCTGTCCTCGACGGTGATGGCGACCCCGGTGTCCTCCTCCTCGACGTAGACGTGGACGTCGGTCCCGTGCGCGGAGAAGTTGGCGGCGTTGTCCATGAGCTCGGCCAGTGCCTGCATGACGCCCTCGGCCGCGTACCCGACCACCGCCACCCGGCTGGTGAAGTGCAGGCGCACACGCCGGTAGGCGGTGATCCGTCCCATCGCGCCGCGCAGGATGCTCTCCATGATGATGGGGCGGGTCCAGCGCCGCCCGGAGCGGCCATGGGCCAAGACGACGAACGCGTCGGCGAGGCGGCCGGTCCGGGAGACGTTGTGGTCGACCAGCAGGAGATCGCTGAAGATGTCGGACCGGTCGCCGTAGCGGTCCTGGAGTTCGCGTAGTTGGGCGAGCAGGGTGGTCAGGTGTGCCTGGATCCGTGCGCCTGAGGAGGCGGCCGAGACCAGGGCGGTGGCGGTGCGGCGTTCGGCGGCCAGGATCTCGTCCAGGATGCGCCCGCGCAGGTGGGCAACGGGTTCGTGGATGTCGTGGAACTCGCGGTTCAGGGATTCGGCGGCGGTGGGGCGGTCCTCGTGGATCCGGTGGATGATCCGGGGCAGCCCCGCGTCGGCCAGGTCGGTGACCTCTTCCTCGATTTCCACGCGGGTGGCGCGGTCTTCGGCGGCGCGGCGTTCGGCGCTGGCGACCTGGGTGGTGACGGCGCGGGCGAGCCGGTCGACGGTCGGGTGGGTGGGCCGGAGGTGCTCGTCGAGCACCTCCTGGACCGATCGCCCCTCCCGGGTGGCGTGGGCGACGGCGGGCAGGAGTACGTCCACCACCCAGCCCGCCTCAGCTTCCAGGGTGCGTGCGCCGCCGCTGACCCGGGTCCCGTGGTCTCGGGCGTTGCGTGCTGCGGCAGCGTGGTAGGCCGCCAGAGCCAGTGCGGCGCACAACAGGATCCCGGAGACGCCGCCGATCACGGCGATGGCCGGGCGGGACGCGTCTGGGCTCTCGATCACCGTCCAGGACCAGGCGGGGGCGGTCAGCGCGGAGGCGACCAGGAGTGCGACGAGAGCCTGTTGTCCGGGGCGCAGGCGGCTGCGTTTCCGGTCGGACAGGTGTGCTGCCATGGTTGGATTCCTCGCGGCGTGCGTGCGAACGGAGGCGTGCGGCTGGAGGAGCCGTTGCCGTCCCACCGGCCCGTGGCGCGGGCAGGGGAAATCAACCCGGAAGCCCGGAGAAGGGGGTTTCCAAGGCGGTTGGATTTCACGTTAGCCCACGCACGTGAAGAGTGGGGTCATTCTTGGCACGCACCCGCTCCCGCCAGCACAAAAACCGCTTTCGCGCACTATTTAAAATATCCTATGTAATGACATGGCATGTTTTATTACCTCAGAACCCTGAAGGACGAAATCGGTCTTTTGAGAAGTTTCTGGCGCGGTGGTACACGAAGACCCGGCACTTCACGTCGTACACCCCCCGGACCGCTTCCGGACCCTGACCCCGGCGCGCAGCACACCCCGCCCTGCCCGGGCCCACCCCCGAGCTTGACCCGGGTCGTTACTCACGTTGGAAAACACTCTCCCCGCGACACCCACACTTCGCACCACAGCCAGCGGTCCACGGTATTTACATCGATGTAAGAATGTGCTCATATGGGCCCCTAGTGACCCTGCTCACACCGTCGGCTGTCACCTTCGACGAGGGGAAACCACGTGCAGACGCCCATGACGCCCGGCGACGGGACCACCGCGAACCAGCGCTCCGAGACCCCGCGCCCCGAGTACCCCCGACCGCAGTTCACCCGCACCGAATGGCTGTGCCTGAACGGCACCTGGCAGTTCGAGATCGACCGGGCCGACAGCGGTCTGGAACGGGGGCTGCGCGACGCGGACCTGTCCGGCAGCATCACCGTCCCCTTCTGCCCGGAATCGGAACTCTCCGGCGTGCGGGACACCGACTTCATGGAAGCGGTCTGGTACCGGCGCACCGTGCGTATCCCCCGCTCCTGGGCCGGGCAACGCACCCTGCTGCACTTCCAGGCCGTCGACCACGACACCACCGTGTGGGTCAACGGCGTCGAGGTCGCACGCCACCGCGGCGGATTCACCCCCTTCACCGCCGACCTGCACGGCGTCGCCGAACCCGGAGGGGAAGCCGTCGTGGTGGTGCGCGCACGCGACACCCGCCACGGCCCGCAGGCGCGGGGAAAGCAGTCCACCTGGTACGGCAACTCCGGATGCCACTACACGCGCACCACCGGGATCTGGCAGACCGTGTGGATGGAACCGGTCCCCGAGACGCACCTGCGGCGCCCACGCGTCACCCCCGACCTGGCCAACGGGGTCTTCCACGTGCGGATGCCCCTGTCCGGGCTGAGGGAAGGGCTGCGCGTACGCGCCGTACTCGGCGACGGGGACGGGGAGGTCGCGGCGGCCGAAGCGCGAGCCGACCTCGACGCCGCACCACACGCCATCCTCACCGTCCCGGAGAGCCGACGCCGGGCGTGGTCGCCGCGGGACCCCCACCTGTACACACTGCGCCTGGAGCTTCTCGACTCCGACGGATCGATCGTGGACAGCGCGGAGTCGTACGCGGGGCTGCGCTCGGTATCCGTCCAGGGCAAGGCCGTACTGATCAACGGTGAGCGCGTCTTCCAGCGGCTCGTCCTCGACCAGGGCTACTACCCCGACGGGCTGATGACCGCGCCCGACGACGCTTCGCTCGTGCGCGACATCGAGCTGGGGCAGAGGGCCGGTTTCAACGGCGCACGCCTGCACCAGAAGGTCTTCGAGGAGCGCTTCCTGTACCACGCCGACCGGCTCGGCTACCTGGTGTGGGGCGAGTTCGGCGACTGGGGCTGCGGTGACGCGGGCCCGGCCGCACAGGACAACCAGCGGCCCGGTCCCTCCTACGTGACGCAGTGGCTGGAGGCCGTGGAACGCGACTACTCCCACCCCAGCATCGTCGGATGGTGCCCCCTCAACGAGACCTTCCAGCAGCTGCACGACCGCGTCACCGTGCTCGACGACGTGACCCGGGCGATGTTCCTGGCCACCAAGGCACTCGACCCCTCGCGCCCCGTGGTCGACGCCTCCGGGTACTCCCACCGTGTTCCCGAGACCGACGTCTACGACTCGCACAGCTACGAGCAGGACCCCGAGGCGTTCCGGGAGCAGATGCGCGGCCTGGACGAGGACTCCCCCTACGTCAACCTCGGCGACGGCGGCGGCCCCTGGTCGGTGCCCTACCGCGGGCAGCCCTACTTCTGCAGCGAGTTCGGCGGCATCCGCTGGGACCCCGACACGGCCTCCGGCTCCGATTCCTGGGGCTACGGCAGCGACCCGGGCACTCCGGAGGAGTTCCACACCCGTTTCGAAGGCCTGACCGGCGTGCTGCTCGACGACCCGAACATGTTCGGCTACTGCTACACCCAGCTCACCGACGTGTTCCAGGAACGCAACGGCATCTACCGGTTCGACCGGAGCGAGAAGCTCGACACGGTTCGTGTCGCCGCTGCCCAGCGGCGGACCGCCGCGTTCGAGAAGGACGGCCCCCGGTCCGCCTGAGGCCGTTGGCGCCCCGTCGGCCCCGGCCCGCCTGAAGCTACTGAGGCCCGGCGGGCCCCTGAGAAACACCCGGCCGCCCCAGCGGTCACCCCCCCACGGCGCCCCAGCGCGCCGAGTCGACCGAGGAGGTCGTCGATGTCCCCTTCACCCGGAGGATCCAGGAAATCCACCAGATCCGTATCCCCCCTGACCCGGCGCCAGGTGCTCCTCGGGGCCGGTGCGGCCGCCCTGAGCGGCTCGGTCCTGGGCTGTACCCCCGGCAGCACGGGCGACTCCACCGAAGTGCGCTTCTGGAGCCTGTTCCAAGGCGGTGACGGCGCCCGTTTGGAGAGCATGCTCGCCGACGTGCGGGAACAAGCACCCCATTTGAGCGTCACCCCCAGCACCCTGGCCTGGGGCCCGCCCTACTACACCAAGCTGGCGGTGGCCTCCGTCGGCGGGCGCGCGCCCGAGAGCGCGATCATGCACCTGTCCCGGCTCCCCGGGTACGCCCCCGGCGGGCTGCTCGACCCCTTCGACCTGGACCTGCTGGCCGAGTTCGGCGTCACCCCCGAGGACTTCGTGCCCGACCTGTGGGAGCGCGGCATCCACGACGGCGCCGCCTACGCGGTCCCCCTGGACACCCACCCCGTGATCCTCTTCTACGACACGGAGATGGCCGACCAGGCGGGACTACTCGACTCCGAGGGCAAACTGCGCGAGCTCTCCTCCCCCGAGGAGTTCATCGAGGCCTCGCGGGCGCTCGCCGAAGCGGGCGGCGGCAGCGGCGTCTCCTTCGGCCACGTCAACGACGACGCCCAGGGGTGGCGGCTGTTCTGGAGCCTGTACGACCAGACCGGGGCGGAGATGAGCCTGCCCGAGGGCGGGCCAGCGGAGTTCGACCGCGACGCGGCGCTGCGGGTGTACACCTTCCTCGCCGAGCTCCTCGACGGCGAGACCTCGGAGGCGACCCAGTCGTACCAGAGCGCTCTCGCGGGCTTCAGCTCCGGACGGTCCGGCATGATCATCGTGGGCGAGTGGGAACTGCCCTACCTGATGGACAGCGTCGAGAACTTGGGCGCCGCACCGTTCCCCACCCTCTTCGAGCAGCCCGGCAGCTACGCCGACTCCCACGCCTTCGTGCTGCCCCGGCAGAGCGACCCCGACCCCGAGCGGGTGCGCGCCGCCCACGAGTTCGTGGCCCTCATGGTGCGCAACAGCCTGACCTGGGGCGAGGCAGGACACGTGCCCGCCTACACCCCGATCGCGGAGTCTGCCGAGTACCAGGCGCTCACCCCGCAGTCCGACTACGCGGCCGCGGGTGAAGCGCCGGTCCTCGACCCGGAGGTCTGGTTCGCGGGTGCGGGTTCCCAGTTCCAGACGGACACGAGCGAGGCGCTGCGCACCGCGCTCACCGGTGCGGGGCCCGAAGCCGCCGTCGACCAGCTCGGCGATGCACTGGACTCCTGGGTGGCGAGAACCAATCCCTCGGAAGGGGGACCCTCATGAGCGCGCCCGCCGACACCACCACCCGCCCCCGTGCGGACGGCAGCGCCCCGGAGCCCGCGCCCGGCCTCTTGCGCAGGGTCTGGCAGCGCGCCTCGGACTCAAGTCTGACCTTCCTGCTGCCCTTCCTCGCCGTGTACGCGGCCTTCCTGGTGTGGCCGCTGCTCAGCGGCCTGTGGATGAGCTTCACCGACATCGCGCTCAACGGTGCCGGAGGGGCCTTCGTCGGTCTGGAGAACTACGCCGAGGCGCTCGGCGATCCGATGGTGTGGCGGACGCTGGGCAACACGGTCTTCTTCACCGTGATCACCACGGTCCCCTTGGTCGTGGTCGCCTTGGCCATGGCGGTCCTGGTGCACACCGGGCTGCCCGGGCAGTGGGTGTGGCGCCTGTCGTTCTTCATGCCGTTCCTGCTGCCGGTGGCCACCGTCGCCCTGGTGTGGGACTTCCTTTTCATCGAGGACTTCGGCCTGTTCAACGAGGCGCTCAGAGCCCTCGGGGCGGAGGGGCTGGGCTGGCTGACCGACGACGGCGTGGCCATGTGGTCGGTGGCCCTCACCACGGTGTGGTGGACCGTCGGCTTCAACTTCCTGCTGTACCTGGCCGCGCTCCAGTCGATCCCGGACCACCTGTACGAGGCCGCGGCGCTGGACGGCGCCGGCGCGTGGGCCCGGCTGCGGTACGTCATCGTCCCCCAGCTGCGCAACATCACCGTGGTCGTACTGCTCTTGCAGGTCCTGGCCTCGTTGAAGGTCTTCGACCAGATCTACCTCCTGACCATGGGCGGGCCGGGCGACTCGACCCGTTCGCTGCTGCTCTACATCTACGACGTCGGGTTCACCGGCTACCGGTTCGGGTACAGCGCGGCCGTCTCCTACCTCTTCCTGGCGCTGGTCCTCGTCATCGCCGCCGTCCAGTTGTGGCTCACGACGCGGAGAAAGGCCTGACATGACAGTGGAAACCCCCACCACCCGTTCGGGCCGACGGGCCGAGCGCTCCCGCGAACGCGCCAGGCAGCGCGACCTGGTCCTGGGCGGCGGGCTCGGACCGAGGATCGCCGCCATCACCGTGCTGGTCCTCCTGGCGGCCCTGTGGCTGCTGCCCATGCTGTGGTCGCTGATCACCTCGTTCCAGTCCGAGCAGGACGCGATCGCGCTCCCGCTGACCCTGCTCCCCGAGTCGGGGTTCACCCTCGAGCAGTACCGCGACCTCTTCGCCGCGGGCAACGTCCAGGTGTGGATGTTCAACAGCCTGCTCATCGCCGTGCTGGTCACGGTCTTCACCCTCGCGGTGGCGGCACCGGCGGCCTTCGCGATGTCCCGCATGGCGTTCCGCGGCCGCACGGCGCTGATGTTCTTCACCGTCGCCGCGATCGTGGTACCGCCGCAGCTGCTCATCGTGCCGCTGTTCCAGCAGATGGTGGCGCTGGACCTGGTCGACACCTACGCTGCGGTGATCCTGCCGCAGCTGGTGATGCCGATCATCGTGTTCATCCTCAAGCGCTTCTTCGACGCCGTACCGCGCGAACTGGACGAGGCGGCGCGGATCGACGGGGCCTCGTACTGGCGGCTGTTCACGACGGTCATCCTGCCGCTGTCCCGGCCCATCCTCGCGGCCTCGGCGATCTTCGTGTTCATCTCGGCCTGGAACAACTTCCTGTGGCCCTTCATCGTCACGACGGATCCGGCGCTGATGACGCTGCCCGTGGGCATCCCCAACATCCTGGACTCCTACGGGACCTTCTACGCCGCACAGCTGGCCTCGTCGATGGTCGCCGCGGCGCCGATGGTCATCGTGTTCCTGCTGTTCCAGCGGCACATCGTCCGCAGCGTGGCCACGACAGGCCTCACCGGCCAGTGAAGGCCGCCGCCACGCGGGTCAGACCGTCAGGAAGAGGACGGCGCCGACGGTCAGGGCCGAGTTGAACAGGGCGGAGCCGACGCGTGCGCGTGCCTTTTCGTCGTCCGCCCGCCAGGGCAGGTCCGGCCAGCGGGCGGCGACGGCGGCCAGGCCCACCGCGCTCGCGGCCGCGTTGACGAACCACAGGGCGGGCGGGACGACCGTCCACACCATGAGCAACAGAGTGACAGCCGTGACAAGGAGCAGGCTGGCGGAACGGGCCACGACGTCCCAGCGGTCGAGGAGCGCGTGTTTTCCGCCCTCGCTCCGAGCGGCGCGCACCAGGCCTCCGGCGGCGACCACGAGCATCACGGTCATGACGGCCCAGATCGCCAGGCCGGTCCAGATGTCGATCACGCTTCCTCCAGAAGGTCCAAGGCGATCTGGTCCACCGACACCTGGCTGTCCGCCAGGACGATGACCGCCCGGTCGGCCTCCCGGTCGAGGGCCAGCATGGCGGAGAACCCGTTGGTCATGCCGTTGTGCCAGGTCACCTCGGTCCCGTCGTGATCGGTGACCATCCATCCCAGCCCGACCTCGTCGGACCCGGTCTCCCAGCGCGGTTCCATGGCACCGGTCCCGGGAGCCTCCCCGTCCAGGAGCGCGTGCGCGAACCGGCCCATGTCCCCGCCCGTGGAGTACACCCCGCTCATCCCGGCCTCGGTGGGGTCGGCTTCCGAGGGGACCGGACGCCCGAACCGCCCGTACCCGGTGGCGGCGGCCTCGGGGATGTCGGCGTCGGTTGCGGCGAACGCGGTGTCCGCCAACCCCAGGGGTTCGAGGAGCCGTTCCCGGAGCAGGGTCTCGTAGTCGGTCCCGGCGGCGGTGGCCAGGGCCTGCCCCAGCAGGGCGGTACCGAAGTTCGAGTACTCGTACTCGCCCCGGTCCGTGAGGTCGGCCTCCGCGGCCTGCTCCTGCAGGGTTTCCAGGTCGGCCGTGAAGTAGTCGTGTCCGCGCATCCCCTCCACGAGCGTTCTGGCCGTGCTCAGCAGGCCGGGTGGCATGTTGGGCAGGCCGGAGCGGTGGCTGGAGAGTTCGGCGAGGGTGACGGAGGCCGCGGGGGCGTCCCCCAGCTCCAGGAGGGAACCGAGTTCGGTGTCCTCGGTGACCTCCCCGCGCTCAACGGCGTCAGCCAGGAGGAGACCGGTCATGGCCTTGGAGATCGAGCCGATCTCGTAGGCGGTCTCCCCGTCCGCTCCGAAGTAGGCGCCCCGGGTCTGGTCGCCGCCGACCTCCACGACGGCGGCGGTGGCCCGCGGGTCCGCTTCGAGGAGCGGGGCGGCCCGTTCGATCAGTCCGGGGTCGCCGGTGGTCTCCGCGGACAGGGTCGGGGGCTGCGGTCGAACCGCGAACCCCGTGGCCAGGACTGCGGCGGCGGTGGTCGCGGCGATGATTCGGGACCGGATTCTGGTCCGCACGGCGTCCTCTTCTCTCCCGTGGTCAGGAACCCCGTGCGGCGGTGAGGATCACCAGCAGGGGGATCACCCGTTCCGTGGGGATGACGTAGTGCCCCCGCTTGCGGGTGTTGAGCCATCCCGCGGAGGCCAGCAGGTTGACGTGGTGGTAGATCTGGCCGGTGGTGCCGAACTCCGCGCGCTCCTTGAGCTGGGCGACGGTGTCGACCCCGGACCAGACCGCGCTGAGGATGCTGAGCCGGACGGGGTTGCCCAGCGCGTCGAGGTTTCCGGCCATCAGCGACCAGTCCTGGCCGCCCATCTCGGCGACGGACGCACCGTACTGCCACTCGACCGGGCCGGCCCCGGTCTGGGCGATCCCGGCGTAGACCACCTCACCGCCCTCGAGGGCTCGCTCCCTGAGCGCCTCCAGGGCGAAGAAGCGCTGTGTGTAAGCCGCCTCGGCGGACGCGGTTCCACCTTCCTCGGCACGCTGCTCCAGCTCGGCGACACGGGCTTCCAGCGCGGCGAGGCGTTCTTCCATGGTTCGTTCTGACACGGCACCAGCGTACAGGTCTATACGTTGTTACGTAAATACGTTCTTCCGGCTTCTTCGTCGCAACGGAAGTCGCGGCCGCGCTCGCTGCCGCACCCCAAGGGAGGGTCACAAGCACGCCTGGGGAGTTTGCCGGATCGGGGAGAACCTGTTCCTTGGCCCTTACCGGGGGTCCCCGATCATGTAGGAGCGGCGTTCGGACCCGCCCGCACACGACACCCGAGGGGCCGTGCCCACCGGACCCATCGGTCCGCCGGACGGCCGGTAAGGAAGACCCATGCGGACGCAGCCCAACGGTTGGCAGTACTTCGTCGCTACGCTGCTCATCGTCATCGGTGCCATCAACATCATCCAGGGCCTCGCGGCGATGTTCACCCCCGAGTTCTACCTGGCCGCCGAAGCGCAGATGCTGGTCCTCGAATACGAGGCCTGGGGCGTCCTGCTCGGCCTGTGGGGTGTGGTGATGGTCGTCGCCGGACTCGCGGTCCTGTCCGGCAGCACCTGGGCACGCGCCTTCGGTATCGTCCTCGCCTCGTTGAACGCCCTGGCCCAGTTGGCCTTCCTGATCGCCATGCCGCTGTGGTCGGTGGTGGTCATCGCCATCGACATCCTGGTCATCTACGGCCTCACCGCGGGTTGGCCCTCCGCGATCGGCGACGACCGGCGGGAAGGGCCCAGCGAGTCCGCCTACCGGGCCGGGTACAAGGCCGCGCACGAGAAGCCCAAGTCAGCACCGCGCCCCACCGCGTCACCCGAGCAGGGCGGCCAGCGCCAGCAGCCCACCAACTGACCGATTCCGGCTGACCGGTCCAGCACCAGCAGTGCGTCGGCCCGGGGCACTCTCGGACACGGGCTGCCCCGCGCCGGTGCACGGGCGGCGGAAACCCCCTGTGGACAACCGTTCCCGAAGCGCGACAGTGCCTAGACTCAGAGGTATGGCCCACCCCCAGCACCACCACAGCACCACTGTGTCCGCGTCCGTGATGACCCACCCCTCCCGAGCGGCGTCCGCTCGGAAGGTCGCAGCCAGCACCGGCCTCCCACGGAGCGGAGTCGCCCTCGACCCACGGCCCGACGGCCCGCCGACCGCCCTGCGCGGAGCGAGGGTGGCCTTCGGGGAGACCGCCCGGTACGACACCACCCACCACCTGGTCCTCCAGGACGACGCGCGCCTGGCCGACGGGTTCGCCGGAACCGTGGACCGGTACCTGGCGGCCCACCCGGAGGCGGCCGTGTCGTTCTTCGTCGAGTGGGGTTCGCGGACCGCCACGCTGGCCCGCTGGGCGGTGTTCACCGGAGCCGGGGCGGTACCGGTGGTCAACCCCTACGTGCCCACGGTGGCCCTGGCCCTGCCCTCGGAACTGTCCGCGGAACTCGGCCGGTTCCTGGAGCGCGAGGCGGCGGACGGCGAGCCCGACGACCGGGCGGTGCTGCGCTTCGTGCGGCGCGCAGGCGCGGCGTCCCTGGTGGCGGTACCCAACCCGGTGGAGCACGAGGACCTGCCCAGCCTGGTGGGCAACTCCGGGCACGGGGCCCGGCGCTCGGTGTACTTCGCCCCAGGGCCGGTGGCCACCATCGAGGCCGCGGTCCTGGAACCGCCGCGACCACTGCCCCACCTCAACTGGACCACGGGACAGGCGGTCCTGGTCGATCTGACGGACGATGTTCCCGAGGCGCACGTGCCCCTCGCTGAGGCGCTGGCCTCGTGGGGCGCCACGGAGGCGGGGTTGGCCGCCGCCCTGGCCGCGCAGGCCGGTGCGGGCCCCTTGGGCGCGCTGGTACCGGAGCCACACCTGACCTCGGTCTGGCATACGGCGGTGGCCAACGGTGCCGTGCTGGAGGGCCGTTGGCCCGGCGTGGTCGGCGGCTTGCGCGCGCGGCTGGGCGAGGCTTCGGTGGAAGGGGTACTGGCCTCCCTGGTGCCGGGTGCCCTGCGCACCCGGGTCTCCACCGAGAAGCTGGCGGAGCACCGGCGCGAGGTGGTCGAGCTGGCCCTGGCCGCCCTGGAGTTCGGGGCCGAGCACTGCCCCGCCCCGAAGGAGGCGCTGTGAGCGCGGACCACCCCGTGAACGCGAACGTCAGGATCTCGTGCGCGGTGATGACCCACCCGCGCCGTGCCGAGGCCGCCCGGCGGCTGGCCGACACCCTGCCCGAACTCTCACCGGCCGTGGTCGCCGACCCCGCCCCGGACGGGTCCCCGTCCACGCTGCGGACCTCCCTCGCCGCCTGGTCGGCCGTACCTGACTGGGCCACGCACCACCTGCTCCTGCAGGACGACGCCGAGCCCCGGCCCGGCATGGTCGAGGCGCTGACCGCGCTGGTGGCCGCCCGGCCGGAGGCCCCGCTGAGCCTGTTCTGCGAGTGGGGTTCGGCCACGGCCACGATGGCCCGCTGGGCGGCCCTGGGCGGGTACGGGCTGGCCGACTGCGTGGACCAGTACGTGGCCACGGTCGGTTTTCTACTGCCCGCCGAGGTCGCCCGTGAGCTGGTCTCCACCGTGACCCATGAGGGACAGGAGGACGAACCCGACGACGAGGCCGTGGCCCGCTTTCTCGAGCGCACCGGGCGCTCGGCCCTGGTCACCGTGCCCAACCTGGTGGAGCACGACGGCGACCTGAGCCTGGTCGGCAACGGCCACCGGATGGGAGTGCGCCGCTCGGTCCTGCTCCGCGAGGCATCGGACCCCGCACCCTCCACCCGGGTGCTGCGGGCTCCGGAACTGGTGCCCTTCGTGAGCTGGCGCAGGGCCCGGTCCTCAGCGGCCTGCTGGGACCCGGACCGGCGCAGGCACACCGGCCACCGCGGACACCTGCGCGCGGAGCTGGAGCGCACGGGGGTTCCGCACGCCCTACTGGTCCGTGAGCTGGATACCTGGTTGGACACGGAGGCCGGGCAGCGGCTGGAGGGGATCCTCGGTTACGGACTGCCGCACGAGCTGTGGCTGACCGCCGCCGCCCTGGCCGCGTGGGCCCCGCTCCCCAGCTCCGCCCTCGTCGACCCGGCACCAGCGGCCCGCCGGGCGCTCGCCACCCTCGCCCCGGGCGGCCTGAGAACGGTGGTACCCCAGGTGCTGACCGACCCCTCCGCCCGCGACGACCTGACCGCGCTGCTGACCGCCGCCCACGCGTTCGGCACCGGCACCCGCGCGGCCAGGTCCCCGGCTGCCCGCTAGCGCTCCTTGGGGTGCAGCTGGCTGGTGACCGCGAGGCGGTTGTAGAGGTTGATCATGGAGATCGCGGACATCAGGGCGGCGATCTCGGTCTCGTCGAAGTGCTCGGCCACCTCGTCGTAGGCCTCGTCGGAGACCCCGTGCCCGCCCAGTTGGGTCATCTCGTCGGTCAGGGCGAGCGCGGCCCGCTCCCTCGCGGTGAAGCGCTCCCCGGCCTCGTGCCAGGTGGAGACCAGGAAGAGCCGCTGCTGGGACTCCCCCTCTTTGAGGGCCTTCTGGGTGTGCAGGTCCACGCAGAACGCGCAGCCGTTGAGGACAGAGGAACGGAGTTTGACCAGTTCCAACAGTCCGACGTCCAAATGGTCGGCCACGATGAGATCGATCTCGTCGAGCTTCTTGTAGACCTGCGGGAGCTTCTTCGCCCAGACCACGCGATTTCCAGCCATCAGAGCCTCCTCGTCATCGAACACAGTATCGAATAGGATGCTACGTTCCCGTCCCCGGGAAACACGTACCACCCGAGGAGTCATCCCCTCTTGTCATCGAGTACTGGACCCACCTCGGCGCCCCTAGCCACCACCGAGCCCTCTGACCTTCCGAAACACTCGGGGATGATCGCCCGCCAGATCGCGGGCAAGGCCTTGCCTTTCTACCTGTCGATGCTGTCGACGCTTACCGGGAGCGCGGTCACGACGGCGGTCCTGGGCAACACCGGCATCCGAGCTGGCCGCCTACGCCCTGGTGATCTCGGTGTTCAGTCCGATGACCATGGTCGTGCACGGAGCCTGCGCGGTTCGATGCCCTGCTTCACGGAGAACGAACACTCTCCCCGCGCCCTCGCCCCGGCTGGTACGCGACTTCACCGTGCGGGCCGCCAAGGCGGGTTCGCGGCCGCTGGTCCACCGTCAGGGCTGCGCGAATCGTAGCGGGAAGGCCCGTTTCGGCCTAGCGCTCACGAGCCAGGAAGGCCGCGACCGTCTCCGCGAAGCGCTGAGGGCCGTCGAGCCAGGGGAAGTGACCAGCGCCAGGTTGGACGAACAGCTCGCTTCGGGGGAACAGCCCCGCGATCTCTGCACCGACGCGGGGCGTCGGCCCTCCGTCCAGTTCCCCCGCCACCACCAGTACCCGTGCGTCCCACTCGGCCACGGCGGCACGGGTCGCTTGCGGATCGAAGGCTCCGGTGCCCGCGTAGGCGCGTGCCGCCGTCACGTTGATCTGTTCGGCGTTGGCCGCATGGTCCGCCTTGGCGACCGCGTCCCAACGCCCGTAGGCGAACGGGGCCACCGCGTCCCAGTCGAACCGGGTGGCGCGACCAGCCCAAATGGATTCGTAGGCGGCGCGGGCATGAGCGAACCAGGGCTCATCCGATCTCAGTGCCACCGCTTCTCTGCGGTGTTCTTCGGTGAAGTCGATGCCCAGGGCTCGGGCACGGGCTGACACCAAGGTGAGACTGCGTACGCGTCCCGGGTAACGGCCCGCGTAGAGCAGGGCGAGGTCGCCGCCCGCGGAGTGCGCCAGAAGGTCCACCTGCTCCAGCCCGAGGTGCTGGCGCAGGACCTCGACATCGTCGACTTGCCGGTCACAGCGATAGGTGGCGGGGTCTTCCGGGACACCGGAGTCACCGGTGCCGCGCAGGTCGAGCCGGACCAGTCTGCGGTGGGCCGACAGCCCACCGAGATCGCCGAGGTAGGCGCTGGCCCGCATGGCCCCGCCGGGCAGGCAGAGCAGGGGATCTCCCGACCCCGTCACGTGGTGGGCGAGCGCGGTTCCGTCAGGTGCGGTGAGGGTTGGCATGCGCACACCCTGGCCCCTCCATGTGCCCGGGGCAACAGGTTTGCGGCCTGGTTGGCCCTCGCGGGCGGCGGTGGGACCGGTCCCGGACACGGGCTCACCCGGCCCTCGGGAAAACCCGTCGGCGCTCAGTCCTCCGGGGTCTGGGCGTCGTGGGTGAGGAGCGCCAGCTGGATCCGGCCCGACAGGTCCAGTTTGGTGAGGGCGCTGGACACGTGTGCCTTGACCGTGCCCATGGACATGTACAGGCGCTCGGCGATCTCCACGTTGGACAGCCCCGCCGTCACCGCCTCAGCCACGTCGCGTTCCCGGTCGGAGAGCAGCGCCAGCCGGGCCCGGGCACGCTCGCGCCGCGTGGGCACCCCGGAGGTCTCCCCTGGGTCGTCACCGGCCGCGCGGTCCATGAGGGTGCGCGCCACGCTGGGCGACAGCACCGGCTCCCCCGCCGCGGCCCGGCGCACCGCCTCGACGATCCTCGCCGGGTCGGTGTGCTTCAGCAGGTAACCGGCGGCGCCCGCACGCAGGGCCCGGACCACGGTGGCGTCGGCGTCGAAGGTGGTGAGCACGATGACCTGCGGCCCGGAGCCCGCCGAACGGAGCCCCTCGGTGGCCGCGATCCCGTCGACCCCGGGCATCCGCACGTCCATCAGGACCACGTCCGGCCGGTGCTCGGCCACCGCCGCGGCCACCCCCGCACCGTCGTCCACCCCGCCCACGACGTCGATGTCGCCGTCACCGGAGAGCATCAGCTGCAGTCCGGCGCGGACCAGGGCATCGTCGTCCACCAAAAGGACCCGGATCGGAGCGTTCACGGCCACCACTATGACACCTTCCGACGGTCGTCCCCGGGCGTGCCCGACTCCTGTCCTTCCGGCCAGGGCAGCACCGCGGTCAGCTGGAAACGGCCGCGCGCCGGGCCGTGCCTCAGGTGTCCCCCGTCCAGGTGCACGCGCTCGGCCAGCCCGGCCAGCCCGGCCCCCGCGCCGGGGACCTCCCGCGCGGCCCGTCCGACCGGCAGCACGTTGCTCACCACGACCACCAGGCCGCGGCCCGGGGCTCCGCTCACCGTGACCGCGACCTTGGCACCCGGGGCGTGCTTCCTACTGTTGGTCAGCCCCTCCTGCACCACCCGGTACGCGGTGCGCTGTACCTGCTCACGGGGTTCGGCGTCCTCGGCCAGGTCCGAGGTGTAGGCCACCCGCTCCCCCGCCTCCGCTGCCTCAGCCACCAGACGGGGAACATCGGCCAACCGCGGCTGGGGCGCCGCCTCGTCCTCGTCCTCCGGGGCGAGGTCCTCGGCGCGCAGCACGGAGAGGATGTCGCCGAGCTCGTCCAGGGCCCGGTGGGCGTTGTCGCGGATCACCCGCACCGCCGAACCCACCTCCGCCGACTCCAGCGGCGCGGCCTCGCCGCTCTCGGCCCGCTCCGTCCGGTAGGCCAGCGCCCCGGCGTGCACGGACAGCAGGGACATGCGGTGGGCGACGACGTCGTGCATCTCGCGCGCGATCCGGCGGCGTTCGGCCAACCGGGCGGCGGCCAGGCGTTCCTCGTGCAGCCGACGTTCGCGTCGCACGTCCTCCCGCAACCGGTCGACCAGGCTGCGCCGGGAACGGATCGCGGCGCCCCAGGCCACCAGAGCGCTCAGCAGCAGCACGATCGAGACCATGGTGAAGAGGGAGTCGACTGTGCCGACCGGCACCAGCGCCACCCACGGCAGGGACAGGACCATGGCCAGCAGGGCCATACCGCCCGACTGGGGCAACGGCCGGTAGACCGCCAGCCCGACCAAGGCCACCATCAGCACACCGATCACCGACGTGGAGAACGAGGAGACCAGGACGACACCGAGCGCCACGCCCAGCGGGTAACGGCGCCGCCACCACAGGGCGGCGCAGGCCGGCGGGAGGCAGGCCAGGTCCAGCAACAGGACCCAGTCGGGGACCCGATCGGCCGGGTGGATGTCGTTGGCGTACCCGGTGAAGCTCATCAGACCCCACACCGCCGCGAACGCGATCAGGAGGGTGTCCACGCCCAGGTCGCGGCGGCTGCAGCGCCTCGACTCCATGTGCCCTCCCCGTTCGGTGTCGCCGGACCGTTCCAGCCTAGATCGGCGGCCCGTCCCGGCGCCTCGACCACGCGGCCAGGGCGGACGGCACTGCCCTGGCCACATGGCCCGCGGCCGTGTCCGTGTGGCCGATGCGCGCGCGGCACGGGTCATCGGAGGATGGCGGGTATGACGAACACCGACGTGCCCGCGTCCGACACACCAGTGGCCGACGTACCAGCGCTGGAGTTGGACGGGCTGACCAAGACCTTCAACGAGACCCGGGCCGCCGACGGCGTGAGCCTGTCCGTGCCGCGCGGCGCGATGCTGGGACTCGTCGGCCCCAACGGTGCGGGCAAGACCACGTCGCTGTCGATGGCGGTAGGCCTGCTGCGCCCCGACTCCGGGACCGCCCGGGTGCTGGGCGTGGACGTGTGGCGGGACCCGGTGGGGGCCAAACGTCGGATGGGTGTGCTGCCGGACGGCCTGTCGCTGCCGGAACGCCTCACCGGTGGGGAGCTGCTCGACTACTGGGGGCGGCTGCGCGGGCTGGGCCGCGAGGTGACCCGCACGCGCGCCGGGGAACTCCTCAAGGTCCTCGAGCTGGACGGCGCGGAACGGGACGGCGTACTCGTCGCGGAGTACTCGACCGGTATGCGCAAGAAGATCGGCCTTGCCACGGCGCTCCTGCACGCTCCGGAGGTGCTGGTCCTGGACGAGCCGTACGAGGCGGTGGACCCGGTGTCGGCGCGGGTACTGACCGCGATCCTGCGCCGGTTCACCGACGGCGGCGGCGCCGTGGTCATCTCGAGCCACGTGATGGCCCTGGTGGAGCAGCTCACCGACCGGGTGGCGATCATCGCTGAGGGCCGTGTGATGGCGGACGGCACGCTCGACCAGGTGCGGGGCGCCGACGCCACCCTTGAGGACACGTTCGTGCGGCTGGTCGGGGCCCGAGAGGTCAGCGAGGAGGACCTGACGTGGTTGAACTCCTGATCCGGCTCAAGTTCGCGCTGGGGCGGCACACGGGCGGCGGCAGCCGGTGGTTCACGGTCGCCCTCCTCGTCGGGGGGACCGCTCTGACTTGGTATCTGGCGCTGGCGGCCGTCTCCAGCGAGGTCCGGTCCACCCTGCTCATGCTCGTGTTCGCGGTGTGGGGCGCGGCTTGGCTGCTCGGCCCGGTCATCACCAACGGGGTGGGGGTGCTGCGCTCGCAGTACTTCACCCTCCTGCCGCTGGACCGGGGCAAGGTGGGTTCCGGCCTGCTGGTGACGATGTTCGTCGGTGCGGGTGCGCCGTTGACCCTGGTGGCGATGGCGACGGTGGCGTGGCACGCGTGGGCCGTGGATCCGGCCGTGATGTTCCTGGGACTGCTCGGCATGCTGATGCTGGTGGTCTTCATGGTGTCGCTGTCCCGCTTGGCTTTCCGGGCGCTGGGTGCGGCCATGCACAGCCGGATCGGCATGGAGATCGCGTCGGTGCAGTGGGGCCTGCTCGTGGCCGCGATGTTCTTCGGCTGGGTGGCGATCCAGCCCGCCATCGCGGCGGCACGGAGCCTGACCGAGTTCGGGTTGGAGGGTACGGCGGCGACCGTGCTGGCGGGGATCCCGACCTCCTGGCCGGTACTGGCGGTGGACGCGGCCGCCGCGGGGGCTTGGGGTGAGGCCTTCGGCTGGCTCGGCGCGTTCGCCGCGCTCACCCTGGTCACGGCTCTGGTCACCGTGCGGCTGCTGGCGCCGAGTGTGGCCTCCCGCGGTGTACGGAGGCGGTCGCGGCCGCTCGGTTCGCGCGTGTTCGACGGCGGGCGCTCGTTCCTGCCGGACACCCCCCTGGGCGCGGTGGTCGCCAAGGAGCTGCGGCACTGGCTGCGTGATCCGTGGCGCGGCCTGGAACTGCGCTCGGCCCTGTACGCGGGGCTGTTCATCGGCGTTCTCGGGCTGATCAGCTACCTGCCGCAGATCGCCCCGTTCGCGGGTGTGCTGGCCGTGCTCATCATGGGCATGGGGAGCGGGAACATGTACGGGCACGACGGCAGTGCCCTGTGGCTGACCGTGGTCGGCCAGGACCGGGACACGCTCCGGGCCGACGTGCGGGGCAGGCAGATCGCGATCGCGCTGCTCATCACCCCGGCGGCTGCGCTGCTGAGTACGGCGGCGGTGGTCGCCACCGGAGAGTACTGGTCGGTGCCGTTCGTGGTGGCGGGACTGGTGGTGTTCGCCGGGGTGACCAACGGACTGTCGGCCCTGTTGTCCGTGGTGGCGGTGACCCCGGGTGTGGACCCGCACAAGCGGGTGGACGCGAACGATACGGGGGACAACCAGGTCCAGGTGTGGACCTCGCTCGTGGCCGTCCCGCTGCTCTCGGCCCCGACCGTCGCGGTCGCCGTGTGGGCGGGGATCCAGGGCATGCCGTGGCTGGCGGTGCCGGCGGCCGCCGCCAACGGACTACTGGCCGCCTGGCTGCTGGGCAGGATCGCCTACCGGCGGCTGGAGAAGCGCCTACCCGAGACCTTCACCCGGATCCGGTACGGGAAGGCGATCGCCGCCCAGTCCGTCCCGAAGTCCGGCGGAAGCCTGCTGGACCAGTTGGAGCGCGGTGCGCTGGCCACCAACGAGGACATCAAGCCCACCGGTTCCTGAGTGCCCTGCGCCCCCGGGCCGCGTGGACGGCGGCCCGGGGGCGCGCACCAACTTCGGCGGGGCGGCCCCGACAGGGCCGGCCGCGTTCTTGACCTGGAGCGCACTCCACGCCCTAGCGTGAGCCGCATGACCACGAAACAGAGCAAGATCGGTTCCGGCTTCGGGATGCGTAGCACCGCGGCCGAGGTGCTCGAAGGCATCGACCTCACGGACAGGATCGCGCTGGTGACCGGCGGATACTCCGGTATCGGACTGGAGACCACACGGGCCCTCGCGGGGGCGGGTGCCCGCGTGGTCGTCCCTGCGCGCAGGCCCGAACAGGCGAGGGAGGCACTCACGGGAATCCCGGGTACAGAGGTCGCCGAGCTGGACCTGGCGGACCTGGAGAGTGTGCGGGCCTTCGCGGACACCTTTCCGCACGACCGGATCGACCTGCTGATCAACAACGCCGGGATCATGGCCTGCCCGCACACTGAAGTCGGCCCCGGTTGGGAAGCGCAGTTCGCCGTCAACCACCTGGGGCACTTCGCCCTCGTCAACCGGCTCTGGCCCAAGATCGCCGACGGCGCGCGGGTGGTGTCGGTGTCCTCGGGAGGGCACCACGGCTCGGGCATCCGCTGGGACGACCCGTGGTTCACCCGGGGCTACGACCGCTGGGAGGCCTACGGGCAGGCCAAGACCGCGAACGTCCTCTTCGCCGTGCACCTGGACCGGCTCGGCCGTGAGCGCGGGGTGCGCGCCTTCTCCCTGCACCCCGGAGCGATCCTCACACCGTTGCAGCGGCACCTGGCCAAGGAGGAGATGGTCGAGGCCGGGTGGATCGATGAGACGGGCCAGGCGATCAACCCCACCTTCAAGACGCCCGAGCAGGGCGCCGCCACCCAGGTGTGGGCGGCCACCTCGCCCCAGCTCACGGGCATGGGCGGCCTGTACTGCGAGAACTGCGACATCGCCGAGCTCCCCGAGAAGGCCGACCCGGACCTGGGCGAGGGCGGGATCGCCGCCCACGCCGCGGACCCCGAACAGGCCGCACGGCTGTGGGCCTGGTCCGCCGAGCTCACCGGAGTGGACGCCTTCGCACGCACCTGACCCGCTCAGCTCCCGCGGTCCCGTTTCTCGGGCAGGCCCAGCAGGCGGACGTACATCGCCGTCAGCTCCCGGGCCGCCCGGTCGCGGTCCTCCGGTGCGGCGGCCAGCCCGTCGGCGAACGCGGCGACCATGCCCCCGGCCGCTTGGGCGACCGCCTCCGGCGGGGCCGCCGGGACCGCCATCCCCCGTTCGACGAGGCGCCGGGTGTAGCGCGCGGACCGGTGCCGCGGCAGCCCGTGGATCTCCTCCCACAGGGCCCCCATCGCCGGGTCGGCGAGCGACTGGTGCTGCAGCACCGTGATGAACGCGAGGTGTTCGGTGTAGGCGTCCAGAAAGGCGGTGATGGTCGCCGCGGCCACCGCGTGGGGGTCGTCGGCGTCGATACCGTCGAGCTCCTGGCTGGCCAGGAAGCGGTCCCGGACCAGCTCGGCCAGGACCGCGAAGACCTCCTCCTTGGAGGCGAAGTAGACGTAGAAGGTGGCCCGGCCGACCCCCGCCTCGGCGGTGATGTGCGCGATGGTGGTGCGCGCGTAGCCGCTCCGCTCGAACACCCTCCGCGCCGCCGTGAGCAGTGCGGCCCGGGTGGCGCTGTCGGCTCGGTCGTACTTGACGCGGGTCGCCCACTCCTTCTTCTGCATGCGGCCGAGTATCCCAGAACCCCGATCGTTGACATCAGTGTCAACGCGGGTGCAGACTCGGGTCACCCCGCCGGTCGAGGAAGGAATCCCCGTGTCCGAACCGTCCCGCCTGCTCGTCGCCAACCGGGGCGAGGTCGCCGTGCGGGTGCTCCGCGCCGCCGCGTCACTGGGCCTGCGCACCGTCGCCGTGTACTCCGCCGAGGACGCCGAAGCCACCCACGTCCGCCTCGCCGACGAGGCCCGGCCGCTCGGGGCCTCGGGACCGGCCGCCTACCTGGACGCCGAGCGCCTCGTCGCCGTCGCCCAGGAGACCGGGTGCGGGCTGGTCCACCCCGGTTACGGGTTCCTCAGCGAGGACGCCGGCTTCGCCGCGCTGTGCGCCGGGTCCGGCCTGGTCTTCGTCGGCCCCTCCCCCGACACCCTCGACCTGTTCGGCGACAAGGCGCGCGCCCGTGCCCTGGCCGAGAGCCTCGGCGTCCCCGTCCTGCCCGGCACCACCGGCCCCACTTCCTTGGCGAAGGCCCACACCTTCCTGGAGGAGCTCGGGCCCGGCGGGGCGGTCATGGTCAAGGCGCTGGCGGGCGGCGGCGGGCGCGGCATGCGCGCGGTCACGGACCCAGAAGACCTCGCCTTCGCCTACGAGCGCTGCCGTTCGGAGGCCGAGACCGCGCTGGGCCGCGGCGACCTCTACGTCGAGCAACTGCTGGAGCGGGCCCATCACGTCGAAGTGCAGGTGATCGGGGACGGAACCGGCGCCGTGACGCACCTGTGGGAGCGCGGGTGCAGCGTCCAGCGCCGCCACCAGAAGCTGGTCGAGACCGCTCCCGCGCCAGGCCTGCCCGACGGGCTGCGCACCCGCTTGATCGACGCCGCCCTGGCCCTGGCCCGGAGGGTCTCCTACTCCGGTCTGTGCACCGTCGAGTTCCTGGTCGAGGACGCCCCGGCCGCCTCCGCCCCGGCCGTCTCCTCCACAGAGGAGGGCGCCCCCGCCTTCCACTTCATCGAGGCCAACCCGCGCCTGCAGGTGGAGCACACCGTCACCGAGGAGGTCACCGGCGTCGACCTGGTCGCCGCCCAGATCGGGGTCGCCCTGGGCCGCACCCTCGCCGACCAGGACCTCGGCCAGGACTCCGTCCCCGCTCCGCGCGGCTGCGCCGTCCAGGCCCGGGTCAACCTGGAGGCCACCGGTCCAGACGGCTCGGCGCTGCCCACCTCCGGGACGCTGACCGCCTTCGCGCCGCCCACCGGTCCGGGAATCAGGGTGGACACCCACGGCGCGGTCGGGCACAGCGCCGCGGACGGCTTCGATCCGCTGCTGGCCAAGGTGGTCGCGCACGCCCCGCGCGGCGGGCTGAACGCCGCCGCCGACCTCGCCGACCGCGCCCTGGCCGAATTCACGGTGGCCGGGGCGGAGACCAACACCGCCTTCCTGCGCGCGGTCCTGCGCCACCCGGTCTTCCGGTCCGGCAGAGCCACCACCGCCTTCGTGGACGACCACCGCGCCGAACTCCGTTCCGAGGTCGGGGCAGCGCGCGACTCCGCGGACGGGACGGTGCACGGCGCGGCCGATGGCCGGGATCCCGCCGCCGACCACCTGGCCGCGCCCTTCGCCGCGACCGTCGTGTCCGTCGAGGCGGCACCCGGCGACCGGGTGCGGGCCGGAACACCGCTGCTCGTTCTGCAGGCGATGAAGATGGAGCACGTCCTGGCCGCCCCCGTTTCCGGAACGGTCGGCGCGTTCCGCACCGCCGTCGGGGCCGCCGTCGCCGAGGGCGAACCGCTCGTGGGATTCGCTCCGGACGGCGCCGAAGCGCAGGCCGACCCGGTGGAGGAGGGGGTCGACCCCGACCACATCCGCCCCGACCTCGCCGACGTCCTCGAACGCCACGCCCTCGGCGCCGACGAGCGCCGCCCCGACGCCGTGGCCAAACGGCGCCGCCTGGACCGCCGCACCGCCCGGGAGAACATCGCCGACCTGTGCGGGGCGGGCGGATTCACCGAGTACGGTGCGCTCGCCGTCGCCGCCCAGCACGGCCGCCGTTCCGAGGAGGACCTGGCCGTCGGCACCCCCGCCGACGGCATGGTGACCGGGGTGGGCCGGGTCAACGCGGACCGCTTCGACGCCGCCGACTGCGTCGTCATGTCGTACGACTACACGGTGCTGGCCGGGACCCAGGGAGTCATCAACCACCGCAAAACCGACCGCATGCTGGAGGCGGCGCACCGCCGACGGCTGCCGGTCGTCCTGTTCGCCGAAGGCGGCGGCGGCCGTCCCGGCGACATCAACCCGAACTCCGCCTCCTCACTGGACGTCACCACGTTCTCCGCCATGGGCCGTCTCAGCGGACACGTGCCCACAGTCGGGGTGGCGTCGGGCCGCTGCTTCGCGGGCAACGCCGCCCTCCTGGGCTGCTGCGACGTCGTCATCGCCACCCCCGACGCCACCATAGGTATGGGCGGTCCGGCGATGATCGAGGGCGGCGGCCTGGGCACTTACCGGCCCGAGGAGGTCGGCCCGGTCGGTGTCCAGGAACCCAACGGGGTCATCGACCTGCTGGTCGAGGACGACGCTGCGGCCGTGCGCGCCGCCCGCGCCTACCTCTCCTACTTCCAGGGCCCCGTCGATGACTGGGAGGCAGGCGACCAGCGACCGCTCCGCCACGCCGTCCCGGAGAACCGGCTGCGGGTCTACGACGTGCGCCGCGCGATCCACACGCTCGCCGACACCGGGTCCGTCCTGGAACTGCGTCGCCGCTTCGGCCCGGGCACGGTCACCGCGCTCGTCCGGGTCGAGGGGCGCCCCATGGGCCTGATCGCCAACGACCCCGCCCACCTGGGCGGTGCCATCGATGCCGACGGCGCCGACAAGACCGCCCGTTTCCTGCAGCTGTGCGACGCCCACGGGCTCCCGGTGGTCTCGCTGTGCGACACCCCGGGGTTCATGGTCGGCCCGGACTCCGAGCGCACGGCCACCGTCCGGCACTTCTCCCGGCTGTTCGTCATCGGTTCCCAGCTGCGCGTTCCCCTGGTCACCGTGGTGCTGCGCAAGGGTTACGGGCTGGGCGCACAGGCCATGGCGGGCGGCCACTTCCGGGCGCCCGCGGCCACCCTGGCCTGGCCCACCGGCGAGGTCGGCCCGATGGGCCTAGAGGGCGCGGTCCGGCTGGGCTTCCGCCGCGAACTGGAGGCGATCGCGGACACCGATGAGCGCGCCGCCGCCTTCGACGCGATCCTCGCCGAGGCCTACCGGCGCGGCAAGGCCACCAACGCCGCCGCCGTGTTCGAGCTGGACGACGTGATCGACCCCGCCGACACCCGGCGGTGGATCACCGCCGCCCTCGCCGAGGGGGCCGGGCCCGCGCCCCGCCACGATGGGCCGACCCGGCACGTCGACCCCTGGTGACCGCCAGGGCCAGGACCAGGCCGGAAGCGGCCGACAGGGCCGCGGCCACCGGGACCAGTCCGGCGCTGACGGCCATGGCGAGGCCGCCGGCCACCCCGCCGAGCGCCGCACCCACGTACACGGAGCTGCTGAGCACCGCCATCGCCTGGGCTGCTGCCCGCTGCCCGACCCGCTCCAGAGTCAGCGCCTGGACCGTGGTCGGCACCGCCCACGCCGCCGTCGACCAGCACACGAGGAGCACGGCGGCCACCCCGATCGGCACCGGCCCGGTCTGCCAGAGGAGCGCGAAGGCGGCCATCGTCGCGCAGAAGGCCCCGCAGGCCAGCCCGAAGGCGCACCGGGCACCGACCCGGTCGACCAGGCGCCCCGCGTACTGGGTGCCCGCCACACCGCCGACCCCCGAGGCCACCAGCAGGGCGGCCAACTGGTGCGGCGCCACCCCGGACAGCGCGGCGAGGAAGGGCGCCAGATAGGTCTGGAAGGCCAGGTTGCCCGCGACCACCAGGACGGTGACCGCCAACAGGCCCAGGACGGCGGGGTCGAGCAGGGGGCGCAGCACGGTTCCCGGCCGCTCGGGGACCGCGGCAGCGCCCCCGTCCCCGTGACCCGTTCGTTCCTGCTCCGTTCGCGGTAGGGAGCGGGCCACCAAGACCAGCGCGAGCACGCCGAGCAGGCCGCAGGAGACGAACGTGGCCTGCCAGCCGAAGGCGGCACCGATCCACGTCCCGGCGGGCACGCCCAGCAGGACCGCACCGGTCAATCCGGTCATCACCGTGGCCAGGTAGCGTCCCCTGCGCTCCTCCGGCGCCCGGGTGGTGGCCGCGGCCAGGGCTGCGGGGAGCACGACGGCGGCGGACAGCGCGGCGATCACCCGCAACCCCACCAGGAGGGGGAAGTCGTTCACCCACGGGACCACCAGGTTGGCGGGGATGAACACGGCCAAGGCCGCCAGGAGAACGCGCCGCAGCGGCAGCCGGGCGAGGAGGACCGCCCAGAGCGGGGCGGTGCACGCGTAGACCAGCGAGTAGACGGTGACCAGCTGGCCGGCGACCGATTCGGAGACCCCTGTGTCCGAAGCGATCGCCGGGAGGACCCCGATGACGATGAAGTCGTCGGTCTGCACGGCGAAGGCCGCCAGGGCGAGGGCAAGGAGCCAGACGGGAAGAGTGCGCATCCAATAAAGGTAACAAACGTTACCCTTATGCTTGTGCCAGAGTTGGGGCAGTACCAGCGTTGGGGACAAGGAGGCGCACATGCCCCGGAAAGCCGATCCGGCGCGCCGCCGCGAGGTCCTCGACGCCGTCATCGAGCAGCTCGCGCACACCGGGATCGCCGGGTTCACCCTGCGCGGCCTCGCCCAGGGCCTGGGACAGAGCACGCGTGTGCTCACCCACCACTTCACCGACCGGAAGGACCTGCTCACCGCGGTCCTGGCCCGCCTGGACGAACGCCAGCACCGGGCCCTGCGCGCCACAGAGGGATGGTCGGACCCGGCGGTCCCGGTCAGTGACGTCGTCCGCGATGCCTGGCGGCGCAACCTCGAGGACGAACCGCACATGACGCGGCTCATCCGGGAGATCGAGGGGCTCGCCGCCGCCGGGCGGCTACCGGCCCCCAGCGCGGATTTCGTCCGCGGCCGCGCGGAGTTCGTCGCCTCCTGCCTGAGCTTGCGCGGGGCACCGGCCGACCAGGCCCTCACCCTGGCCACCCTGTTGAACTCGGCCTTCTCCGGATTGGAAGCCGACTACCTCGCCACCGGCGACCGGGACCGCACCGAGGCGGCGCTCGACCGGCTCTGCGCCTGGGTCGACAGCCAGGCACACGCGCTGCGCTGAGCGGCAGCGAACCGATCCGAAGCGGTCACCCGCCCCAGCCGACGACTCAGTCCTCGACCGGGACCCGGACCCTCTTGAAAACGGGGACCAGCCCGTCGAGGAAGGCCGTGAGTGCCAGCTCGAAACTGTCCTCGTCGATCTCCGCGGCGACCTCCGCCAGTCGGTGGGCCTGCGACAGGTTGGGATAGCGGTCCTGGTAGACCCACACGTCGTCGTCGAACCCGCGCGCGAAGGAGTTGGTGGCGGCACCTACCACCAGGTACTTGGTGGAGGCCCCGATCATCGTGGCGTAGCGGGGCGGCCAGCCCGCGCCCACGAGCCCGCCGTGCACGGCGTCGGCCCGGCGCAGGGCCTCCTCTCGCCGACCCGGGCCGGCGGCGATCACCGGGAGGAGGTTCGGGTGCTCGTCCAGGGCCGCACGGTAGGAACGGGCCCAGACGGCCAGGCCCTCACGCCAGTCGCCACCGTCGAAACCGGTGACGTCGATACGCGTGGTGACGACCTCGGCCACATCGCTGAGCAACTCCTCCTTGGTGCGGTAGTGGCTGTACAGCGAGGCGGCCTGCACGGCCAGCTCCTGGGCGAGTCTGCGCATGGACAGCTTCTCGAGCCCGTCCCGGTCGATGAGCGTGAGCGCGGACTCCCGGATCGCGGGTTTGCTCAGGATCGGGGTCTTGGGTCGGGCCACGGAAAGGTTCCTCTTCTGCAGTACGCCGTCACGTGCCGGTCCGTCCGGCGTTCGCGCTGATCATCGCACGACCGCCCTCCGCATTCTGCCGTCTTGCGGATCAGCGGGATGGGCCGGGTCAGCGGTTGCGCCGAGCCGACCCGGGATCGGTGCTTTCACCTGCACACCCGCACGGTTCGACTCATCCCTTGCGCGGGCGGCTAGGAACACCGTACCCTCAAGTAACCGAACAGCGTTAGGTTAAATGGGAGCAACCGTGATCGATTTCTCACTGAGCGAAGAGCAGCGCGCCGTCCAAGGGTGGGTGCGGACCTTCGTCGAGCGGGAGCTCATGCCGCTGGAGAACGACGTGCTGCGCCGTGAGCGCGAAGGCCACCCGCCCGGCCTGACCCACGAGGAGAGCACCCGCCTGCGCGCCCTGGCACGCAAGTCGGACTTCTGGGGCGTGGCCACCCCGGAGGAGTACGGGGGCATGGGCCTGGACCCGGTCAGCGAAGCCATCATCGAGATCGAGCTCGGCCGGACCTTCCTCACCTTCAAGTTCGGCGGCGAGGCCGACAACATCCTCTACTACGCCAACGAGGAACAGCGGAAGCGCTACCTCCTCCCCACCATCGAGGGCGAGCGCAAGTCCTGCTTCGCCATCACCGAACCCGGCGCGGGTTCCGACGCCAAGGCCATCCGGGCCAAGGCGGTCCGCGACGGCGACGAGTGGGTGATCAACGGCGAGAAGACCTTCATCACCGGCGGCAACGAGGCCGACTTCGCCCTCGTCTTCGCGGTCACCGACCAGGAGAAGGGCGCCAACGGAGGCGTGACCTGCTTCCTCGTCGACCGCGACATGGGCTGGACCTCCGAGCCCATCGACACCATGGGCGAGCGCCGCCCCGCCTCCCTGATCTTCCAGGACGTGCGCGTACCGCACGAGAACGTCCTCGGCGAGGAGGGGCAGGGCTTCGCCCTCGCCATGAAGTGGATCGGCAAGGGCCGCTACCTGCTGCCCGCCCGCGCGCTGGGCGGCTGCGAGCGCCTGCTCGACATGGCCCTCGACTACGCGAAGACCCGCGAGACCTTCGGTGCCCCCATCGCCGACCGGCAGGCCATCCAGTGGATGATCGCCGACTCCCAGACCGAGATCGAGGCCCTGCGCCTGCTGGTGCTGCACGCGGCCTGGCAGGTCGCCGAAGGCAAGGACTCCCGGCACGCGCAGTCGATCGCCAAGCTGTTCGGCGGTGTGAAGGCCAACGAGATCGTCGACCGCGTCATGCAGATCCACGGCGGCATGGGTTACACCCGCGAACTGCCGATCGAGCGCTTCTACCGCGACGTCCGGCTGCTGCGCATCTTCGAGGGCACCGACGAGATCCAGCGCCGCACCATCGCCCGCGACCTGCTCAAGGGCCACGTGAAGGTGGGCGCAACCCTCGGGTAGGGAGCGGGACAGTTCAAGGGCCCGTGTCGAACGTGGGAGCTCGACACGGGCCCTTGCTACATCTGCTGACCTAAGGGCCAGCCGAGGGGTTAGTTGACGTCGACCAGGTCGACGACGAACACCAGGGTCTCCCCCGGCTTGATGACGCCGCCGGCGCCGCGGTCACCGTAGGCGAGGTGCGGCGGGATGACCAGCTGACGGCGGCCGCCGACGCGCATGCCCAGGACACCCTGGTCCCAGCCGGGGATGACCTGGCCGGAGCCCAAGCGGAAGGTCAGCGGCTCACCGCGGTTCCAGCTGGCGTCGAACTCCTCGCCGGTGGAGTGGGCAACGCCCACGTACTGCAGGCTGACGGTCTTGCCGTGCCCGGCCTGGTCGCCCTCGCCGACCTGGATGTCGGTGATCTGCAGGTCCGAGGGCGCCGGGCCCTCGATGAAGTCGATCTCAGGACGCTCGAGCGCCATGGTGGGGTCCCCTCGTTGAGTGACGGAAACTGGAGGGGCCCAGGTTATCGCTGGCGACCAGTGTTCCCCGACGCCGACCGTCAGTGGTCCCCGACGGTCGCGGCGACCACGTGGCCGTGGCCCTCGACCTTGATGGGCCCGCTGTCGGCCTGGACGAAGACGGACTCCCCGCGTCGCAGGGCCATTCCCTCACCGACCTCCGCGACCAGCTCCACACTGCCGTGCAGGGCCAGGACCACGGTGGGACCGTCACCGGGCAAGTGGGCGGTGATGCGGCCGGGGCCGATCTCGTGCAGGGCGAACTCCGGGGCTGCCGGGCGGAACTCCCGGCGGCCGTCGAGGAAACCCGGCTGCGCGTAGGGGATGGGCAGCACGGAGAAGTCGACCACGTCGAGCAGCTCGGGGGCGTCGACGTGCTTGGCGGTCAGGCCGGCGCGGAGCACGTTGTCGGAGCTGGCCATCACCTCGACGGCGGTCCCTTGGAGGTAGGCGTGCAGGTTTCCCGCGGGAAGGAACAGGGCCTGGCCCGGCCACAGAGTGACCCGGTTGAGGAGCAGGGAGGCGACGGCGCCCGGGTCGCCGGGGTAGCGCTCGGCCAGGTCCACGACGATGTCGGCGTGGGCTCCGCGCCTGCCGCGGCCGGACCACTCCCGGACGAACGCGCCGATCATCCGGCAGCGGTCGGACTCGGGCAGGCTCAGCAGCCGGGTGAGTGCGGCGCGGAGCGCGGCGTGGTCGTCGGCGACGGACAGGTCCTCGCGCAGCCGGGTGGCGAGTTCGCTGCGCAGCCCCTCGAGGTCGGCGACGGTGGCAGCAGGCTCGCGGAAGCCGCACAGCGCCTCGAAGGGTTCCAGGGCGAGGAGCAGTTCGGGCTTGTGGTGCGGATCCCGGTAGTTGCGGTGCGGTGCGTCAACCGGAATCCCGGCGCTTTCCTCGGACTCGTAGCCGGATCGCGCCCGGGCAGCGTCCGGGTGCACCTGCAGGGACAGCGGTGCCTCGGCGGCCAGGTATTTGAGCAGGTACGGCAGGCGGGCCCCGAAGCGCTCCGCGGTTCTCGGGCCGAGCACGCGGTGGGGGTCGGCCGCGATCAGCCCGGGCAGCGACGTGGAGCCGTCCTCGCAGTGAGCGGTGCTGGGCGCCCCGTGGTGGGCCCCCAGCCACAGTTCGGCCTGGGGTGTGCCGTCGGGCTCGGTTCCCAGCAGACGCGGGATGGCAGCGCGTGCTCCCCAGGCGTACGGCCGTACCCGGTTGGTGAGCCTGTGCATCCGCTCCCCGCTTTCCCGTCTGCGTGTGCGCACCCCGAGGACGTTCCGGCGAGGTGAGGACAAGTCTCGCGAAGAGAAGTCACCTGGTCGACACGGCACGCCCCACTCCTCGCGGTCGCGCCCACCTTGCCAGGTGAGCGGGCCTCCGACTGTCCTGCTGGTCCGGTTACGGCAACGAAGTTACTCGGAAGTAAACCACGTTCCAGGACACGTGAACAGCACCACATCGTCTCCTTCCAGAGACAACCCCGGACTCCCCGGGGACAACGGCCCCCGCACCGAACCAGGACCTACTGCGACTGCCCTCCGCCGAACGGAAAAGCAGGTGCGCGCGAGGGCGCGTGGCCGCTAGTCTGCCGCTATCCCGCGACTTCTAGGAACGACGAGGAGACCGGCCCGTGCGCCTGCGACAGGGAGGACCGGAGGACACCTCCGAGATTCTGCGGATGTTCGACGAGGCGGTCGCGTGGCTGACCGAGCGGGGATCCGCCGCGCAGTGGGACACCCGCCCGTGGTCGGAGATCCCCGAGCGGGTGGAACTGGTCCGGGGGCTCGCCTCGGAGGACCTGTGGATGGCCGAGGCCGACGGCGCCGTCGCGGGCACCCTGGCGATCAGCGAGACCGCTCCCGAGTACGCCCCGCCCGTAGGTGAACGCGAACTCTACGTGCGCTGGCTCCTGGTCGACCGGGCCCGCACCGGCCGCAACGTGGGTGGAAGGCTGCTCGACCACGCCCGTGCCCAGGCCCGCGATCGTGGGATCTCACTGGTGCGTGTGGACTGCTGGTCCGGTGGCGACGGCGCACTGATCCGCTACTACGAGGGGCAGGGATTCACCCCGACCGTGCGCGTTCCCGTGAAGGACAAGGAAGTCCAGGTGTTCGAGGCCCGGGTCTGACCCGCCGCCGGGGTCAGCGTTCGCGGCGCACCCGGTCCGAGGCCTCGACGAGGCGGTCGATCACCTGCCGCGTGAGTCCGGGGTCGGGCTGGCCGAGCCCCGCGATCGAGGACATGTACATGCCGTCCCCGGCCAAGCGGATGGTCTCCGCCAGGACCGGATCGGTGAGTTCGGCGTGCAAGAGCTCGCCCCAGCGGTCGAACAGCTCCTTGACCAGGGTGGCGGCCTCCGGGGGGATGTCCTCCTTGCTGCGCAGGGCTGCGATGACCGCCCAGTAGAGCTCCCTCTCCTGGGTACTCTGCGGCAGCGACGTGCGCAGGAAGTACCGGACCACGCCCTCCTCGCTCACCACGGCCTCTTGGAACTCCTCCTCGGCCATGGCGCGGATGCGCTCCATGAGGCCGACCATCATGGCCGCCTTGGAGGGGAAGTGGTAGAGCAGACCCCCCTTGGACACTTCAGCGGTGCGGGCCACCAGCTCCAGGGTCACCGAGGAGTAGCCGTCGCTGATCAGGATGTCCTGCAGGGCGTCGAGGATGCGGTCGCGCGTATTCGAAGTGCTCACGATTGACACTGTACCGGCTGGACGGTACTGTACCGTCCGGACGGTTGAAGAGTCCCGAAGTGGGCCCAGATCCCACGCGGTCGACCAGACTTCCCGTCCGGCCCGGACAGCTCCACAGCCCCCACCGGGCCCTCCCGCGCCCTCATGCCGAGCGGCGCGCAACCACGCGAACCGATACGAGGGAAAGATGAGTTCCGCCAAGGCCGGAAACGGCTCCAACCGCGCGCACCGGGGCGACGGCGGCCCGCCCGCGCTCGCTGGCCCGCGCGAATGGGCCGCGCTCGCGGTCCTGGTCCTACCGGTGGTCCTGATCTCGGTCGATATGACCGTGCTCGGGTTCGCCGTGCCAGCCCTGAGCGAGGCCCTGAGCCCCACCGCCGGCCAGCTGCTGTGGATCATCGACATCTACGGCTTCATCCTGGCCGGACTGCTGATCACGATGGGTTCGCTCGGCGACCGGATCGGCCGCCGACGCCTGCTCATGATCGGTTCGGCCGCCTTCGGCGCCGCCTCCCTCATGGCCGCCCTCGCGCCCACCGCCGAGATCCTGATCGTCGCCCGGGCCCTGCTGGGTGTGGCGGGCGCCTCCCTGATGCCCTCGACCCTGTCCCTGCTGCGCAACATCTTCCTGGACCCGCGCCAGCGCCTGCTCGCGATCGCGATCTGGGCCTCCGGGTTCTCCGGCGGCGCCGCACTCGGCCCGGTCCTGGGCGGCTGGCTCCTGGAACACTTCTTCTGGGGCTCGGTCTTCCTGATCAACCTGCCCGTGATGGCGCTGATCCTGGTACTCGTGCCGCTGCTGGTGCGTGAGTCGCGCAACCCCGACTCCGGCCGGATCGACATGCTCAGCGTCGTGCTGTCCCTGGGTGCCATGCTGCCCGCCGTCTACGGCATCAAGAAGCTGGCCACCGGCGGCTTCGACGCCGTGTCCATCGTGTCGCTCGTGGTCGGCCTGGCCCTCGGGTACCTGTTCGTCCGCCGACAGCAGAAGCTCAGCGACCCGCTGATCGACGTGGACCTGTTCCGGTCCCGCGTGTTCAGCGTGGCCGTGGTCACCAACCTGATGATCGTGTTCTCGATGGTCGGGTCGCTGTTCTTCCTCACCCAGTACCTCCAGCTGGTGCTCGGCGTCTCACCGATGCGCGCCGGCCTGGTGCTGGTACCCGGACTGATCCTGTCGATCATCGCCGGACTGGTCGCCGCCCGGGTGGCCCGCCACCTGAGCCTGGCCGTCGTGATCGGGGTGTCCCTGATCGTGACCGCCTCGGGTTTCGCCACCCTGGTGTTCACCCCGGCCGACAACGTCACCCAAGGCGTCGTGCTCGTGGGTACGGCCTTCGCCCTGATCACCTTGGGCACCGGCTTCGCCGAGACGCTCACCAACGGCGCGATCATGTCTTCCGCGCCGCCCAAGCGCGCCGGTGCCGCCTCCGCGATCTCCGAGACCGCCTACGAGATGGGTGGTGCGCTGGGTGTCGCGGTATTGGGAAGCGTCCTGACCGCGTTCTACCGGAACCACCTCACCGAGGTCGACGAAGTTCCGGCCGCCGCGAACGCCGCCGCCAAGGAGACCCTGGGCGGGGCCGCCAACGCCGCCGAGGACGTCGGTGGCGCGGCCGGTACCGCGCTGATGGACTCGGCTCAGCTGGCCTTCACCGACGGCATGCACCTGACCTCGGCCATCGCCGCGGGGATCGTGCTCGTGGCCGCCGTCCAGGCCTGGTTCCTGCTGCGCGGCCGGGGCAACCCCGCCGTGGAGACACCCGCGGCCGAGGTGGTCCACCACGAGACGCCCGGCACAGTCCCGGAAACCGAGGGCGCCAAGAGCACCGGGACTGCCCCCGCGTCCGCTTCCGTCAGCGGAGGTAGCGCGTAGAAGTAGCTGCAGCGGCAGCTGACGTTCGGCCCCCGAGGGACATCCTTCGGGGGCCGACGTGTGTCCTCGGCCGGGTGGCCTGTGGCCACTCGTGCCGGGCCGGTGCGGCCCTCAGGGCATGTGGGGTCCTCCTGGCAGGTGCAGGAGCTCCACTTCGCCGCCGGACCAACCCGGCGGCACCACCGCGTAGGCCTCGGCCAGGGCGGCGCCGCGCAGGCTGCCCGGCCGGTCGTGGCCCACCGGCTCGGCCCGCCCCTGGGACAGCCGCACCGCGACCAGCCGGGTGTCGTCTCGTCTGGACCGGACCTCGGCGGACATCGGCACCGGGCCCGTACCCGCTGCCGGGTCCGGGCGCCCGGTCATCGCGCACAGCAGCGGCACCAAGAGCGTGAGCGACGCCACCAGCGCCGCGTTCGGGTTGCCCGGAAGCCCCACGAACACGGTGCCGCCCGTGTGGTCACCGGTGTGCGCGAGCAACTGCGGATGGCCCGGGCGGCAGGCGACGCCGTCCACGACCGTCTCCGCGCCCAGCTCCGCCAGGACCTCGCGCAGGTGGTCGGCGGGCCCCTTCGACGACGAACCGCACACGACCACCACGTCGGCCCCGCCCGGTTCCATGGCCGCACGCAGGTCCGCGTAGCCGTCGCCCAGGAAGCGAACCCGTTCCAGCTCGCCCCCGGCCCAGGCGACCACGCCGGGCAGCAGCGGGCCGATCGCGTCCCGCACCACGCCGTCGCCGGGAAGCCCGTCCGTGGCGATCTCGTCACCGGTGACCAGCACCGAGACCTTCGGCAGACGCACCCGGAGGCTGTCGTGGCCCAGGCTCGCGGCCAGTCCCAGCACAGCAGGGGTCACCGGGGTCCCCGGCTCCAGGACCGTCTCCCCCGGCGCGGTCTCCTCCCCGGCCCAGCGCACGTGCCTGCCCTGGTGAGCCTCACCACGCACCCGGCCGTCCACCTTCTCGGCCCGCTCATAGGGCAGGACCGCCTCGGCGCCCTTGGGCACACGGGCACCGGTGGCGATCTCCACCGCCTCGCCCGCGCCCAAGGAGAGCCCCGTGAGCGGAGCACCGGCCAGCTGGGTTCCCACCAGGTTCCAAGGCCCCTCCCCCGCCACCGCGAACCCGTCCATCGCCGAAGCGTCGAAGGCGGGCGACCCCACCAATGCCCTGAGATCCGTGGCGAGCACACCACCCAGCGCACTCCGCAACGGAAGCACTCGTTCCGAAGCACCCAGCGCTTCCCCCAGTGCGCGGGCCCGCGCACGCGCCCGTCCCCAGGAGAGCGCACCGCGGTGACCACCGCACGCCGAACCGTCCGCCACCGGGTTGTCCATGCCGTTCCGCCCACCCTGTCTTTCGAGGCCGTGACCACTTGTTCTACCCGAGCCACGTGACGCGGACGCTACCGCCCCTCCCACCTCCCAAGACGACCACCGCACGGCCCCGGCCAACTCCGATTTGCCGTCTGTGGAATCTCCGCTAAAGTCTTTACCAGCAGCAAGGCGCGGCCAACGGAAACGGGGCCGGGCCCGGCAGCACGCGGACGTAGCTCAGCTGGTAGAGCATCACCTTGCCAAGGTGAGGGTCGCGGGTTCGAATCCCGTCGTCCGCTCGGAGGAGACGAGGGGCGGCTGGTACGCTCCACGGATAACTCGGTGGAGTGGCCGAGAGGCGAGGCAGCGGCCTGCAAAGCCGTCAACACGGGTTCGAATCCCGTCTCCACCTCCCAGTTTCACTGGGGCGATTAGCTCAGTTGGCTAGAGCACTACCTCGACACGGTAGGGGTCACAGGTTCGAGTCCTGTATCGCCCACAGGTAGGCCCGCGTGGTCGGTTGCTTCGCAATCTTCCACGCGGGCCGTGCTGCTTTCTGGGGGACGACCCCCAATTCTCCGCGATGATTGACCAGCTCGGGGCATGCTCCGGAGAGATCCGGCACATGCCCTTCGCTGTGCCTGACCGTCGCGTGACGACGTGGTTGTGCTGCCACACACGGCTTCCTATGCTCGGCCCATGGAATCCTCCCAGCCCCAAATCAATTCCGACATCCCCCACTCGGCCCGCGTGTGGAACTACTGGCTCGGCGGCAAGGACAACTACCCCGTGGATCGGGAGGCCGGTGACCAGTTCCTCAAGGTCTTCCCCGGAATGGCGCAAGGTGCCAAGGCCTCGAGGGCCTTTCTGGCGCGCACCGTGCGCTACCTGGCGGCAGAGGCCGGAATCCGCCAGTTCCTCGACATCGGGACCGGGCTGCCGACGGCGGACAACACCCACGAGGTGGCACAGAGCGTACGCCCAGAGGCGCGGATCGTGTACGTGGACAACGACCCCCTGGTGCTGACGCACGCTCGCGCACTGCTGACCAGCACGGGTGAGGGTTCCACGAACTACATCCACGCGGACCTGCGAGAGCCCGAAAGGATCCTCGAGGCAGCCCGGGAGACCCTGGACTTTCAGGAGCCGATCGCGCTGATGCTCATGGGTATCCTCGGGCACGTCACGGACTACGACCAGGCCCGCGACATCGTCGGACGATTGGTGCAGGCCCTTCCGTCGGGTAGCTACCTGACGATCAACGACGGCACCAACGTGCACAGCGAGGCCAACGTCGAGGCGCACGAGCGCTACAACCAGAGCGGGGCCGTACCCTACGTCCAGCGCAGCCCCGAGGAACTGGAGAGGTTCTTCGAGGGTCTGGCGGTGGTCGAACCGGGCCTGGTCTCGGTTACACGGTGGCGCTACGACCAGACCAGTTTCGGTGTACCACCCGAGGTGGACGGTTACGGAGCGGTCGCACGTAAACCCTGATGCGCCACGAAACCGTGCCTGACCGCACACCGCCGGAGGTTCGCGGGTGACCACCGTCGAAACGGGTGCTCACGCGGATTCACCGGTCACGGTCTTCGGTCGGCATTGACGCGATCGCGGTCGTGAGCGCATACGTAAAATCACTGAACCGCCGAAATGACGGACGCTCACCCGAGGTGAAGGGCGATCGCTTGACAGCCGAGTCTCCTACGGGCGCGCGTGCGCGGAGCGGCCTCTGGATCGTTGCGGTGCTGTTCCTGCTGATCATGGCGTTCTCGACCGCGCCCACCCCGCTGTACCCCCTCTATCAGGGCGCTGAGGGGTTCGGGTCCGACGTGATCAGCGTCGTCTACGCCATGTACGCCTTCGGAGTGCTCACGAGCCTGCTCCTGGTCGGGCACGTCTCGGACTGGTACGGGCGCACACCGCTTCTCCTGGGGTCCCTGCTCTTGGCCCTGGTGGCGAGTGCGCTCTTCGTGGCCTCCACGCACCTGACCACGCTACTGGTCGCGCGCTTCGTCAACGGGGTCGCGGTCGGCATGCTGACCGCGACCGCAACCGCCGCGCTGGTCGCGTTGAACCGCGCGAGCCGGAACCCGCGCTCACGGACCTTCGTGGACACCCTGACGATCGTCGTCAACGTGGGCGGGCTCGGGCTCGGTGCCGCGTTCTCCGGGGCGGTCGCCACGCTCGGTACCGCCCCGCTGGTCCTCCCGTACGCCCTCTTCGGTGGCGCCTTCCTGCTCCTGGTGCCCCTCGTCGTCCTGGTCCCGGAGACGGTGAACGTCCGCCGTCCCCTCCCCCGCTACCGGCCGCAGCGGCTGAGGGTTCCCGCCACGTCGCGGGCCGCGTTCTGGTCGAGCCTGGGACTGGCGTTCGTCGGCTTCGCGGTGTTCGGACTGTTCACATCGCTGGCACCGTCCCTGCTCACCAGCGGTTACGGCCTGGACTCGCCGTTCGTCGCGGGCCTGACGGCCTTCTCGGTGTTCGCCTCCGCTGCGACGGCCCAGGCCTTCTTCTCCAGCCTGCCCGAGCGGTCCCGCGTCCCGTTGGCCGCCGTACTGCTCGTCACGGGCCTGTTCGTGATCACCGTGCAGGAGTTCGCACCGAGCTATCTCCTCTTCCTCCTCGGAGGGACCATCGCGGGTGCCGGTTCGGGCACCGCCTTCAAGGCGGCGGTCGCCACCATCAACGACCTCAGCGACCCGGACCACCATGCCGGAATCCTCGCCAACCTCTTCCTAGGGGCCTACGTCGGCATCTCGGTACCGGTCATCGGCCTCGGCGTGGCCGCCACCGTCCTACCGCTGCCGATCGCCGTCACGCTGTTCTCCGCGGCCCTGGCCGTGCTCACCGTCCCCGTAGCGGTGGTGCACGTACGCTCCGCCCGCACCAAGCCCTCCCCCTCGGCCTGAGTCCCCGCCGCGGATCCCTGCCGCAGGTCCCACGGAAAAGAGAGGTAGCGCAGACCGGCGACGCCTGAAAGGGTGGGGGCCCTTCCGCCCGCACGAGAGCACTCCCGCCCGCTCGGCACGTTCGCACCCGATTCCGGCGTCAGACACCCCCTGAGCTCGAAGGAGCAGCCCATGCCCCCACACGGCGCCCGTTTGCCGACCTCGATCGTCGGCAGCATGCCGCAACCCGACTGGCTGATCGACCGGGAGAAACTCGCCGACCGGTTCCCGCCGCGGGTCCGGGCCAAGGAGCTCTGGCGGGTGGATGCGGACTTCCTCCCGGAGGCCCAGGAGGACGCGACACTGCTGGCGATCCGCGCCCAGGAGGACGCGGGCCTGGACATCGTCACCGATGGTGAGATCCGGCGGGAGTCCTACTCCAACCACTTCGCGACGGCCCTCGACGGTGTCGACATCGACAACCCCGGTACCGCGCTCGACCGTTCAGGACACCCCAACCCGGTCCCCAGGATCACCCACGAGATCACCCGGCCCCACCCGATCCAGGCGGGCGACACCGCGTTCCTGCGGAAGGCGACCGACCGCACCGTCAAGATCACCGTGCCCGGTCCCTTCACCATGGCCCAACAGGCCCAGAACGACTACTACGCCACTGACCGCGATGTCGCCCTGGCCTACGCGGAAGTGGTCCGCGCGGAGATCGCCGACCTGTTCGCCGCCGGTGCCGACATCGTCCAGATCGACGAGCCCTACCTCCAGGCACGGCCCGAGGCGGCGCACGAATTCGGCGTCGAGGTCCTCAACGAGGCACTGCGGGACGCGGCCGGGCCTACCGCGCTGCACATCTGCTTCGGATACGCGGCGATCATCCACGAACGCCCCGACGGCTACTCCTTCCTCGGCGAGCTCGCCGACACCCCGGTCGACCACGTTTCCGTCGAAACCGCCCAGTCGGGCCTGGACCCGAGCGCCTTGGACCCCCTGCGGGAGAAGGGCGTGATCCTCGGTGTACTGGACCTGTCGACCCACGAGGTGGAGACACCCGAAGTAGTGGCGGACCGGGTGCGGCGCGCACTGCCGCACGTGGACGCGGCCAAGCTGGTCCTCGCCAGTGACTGCGGGCTCAAGTACCTGCCCCGCGCGTCCGCCGAGGGGAAGATGCGATCGCTCACCCAGGCCGCGGCCCTCGTGCGCCGAGAACTCTGAGCGGCTGCCGGGCCTGCTCAGTACGGCCCGAGTCACCGCTCGCAGCCCTTGTAAAGTCGTGGGGCAGACCGGCAGCACCCAGTCCAGGAGGCCCGACGTGTCCCAGCTCCGGCAGGAGGCCGACCGTACCGGCTCCGACTCCGGTCCCGGCCGGCTCGAGGTCGGCGACCTGCCCGGCTCCGAGCACTACGGCGAGGTCCCGCGCCGCCTGCTGCTGTCCGCCGCGGCGTGCTACGCCGCCAACGGGTTCCACGGCACGACGACGCGCCACATCGCCGCTGGCGCCGGGCTCAGCCCGGCAGCCCTCTACGTGCACTTCCCGTCCAAGGAGCTCGCGCTCTACGACGTCGTGCGGCTGGGCCACGAGCACGCCTACTCGATCCTCACCGAACCCGGCATCGAGGCACTGGCCGGCCCCGCCGAACGGCTCACCGCGGTCGTGTCCGCCTATACCCGCTTCCATGCCCGCCACCATGTGGTGGCGCGCGTGTGCCAGTACGAGTTGAGCGCGCTCATCCCGGAGCACTACACCGAAGTGCTGCGGATCCGGCACGCGACCAACGAGGTCTTCCGGGAGACCGTCGCGACCGGTGTCGAATCCGGAGTGTTCCGGGCCGACATGGACGTGCGGCGGGTCTCGCGCGCGCTGATCTCCCTCGCCATCGACCTGGTGCGCTGGTACCGGCCCGACGGACCCGACTCACCCGAGCAGCTGGGCGAGTTCAACGCGGACCTCGCGCTGCGGCTCGTGCAAGCCTGAGGACCCGGCGGACACCCGAGAGTGACCCTTGACACATGCGGGCCACAGCGGTGACTATGCGCTTAGTCACGAGCTCCGACGGAGCGGGCAGGCCCGTGACCGGTGGGCAGGGGGCTCCCCCCTTGGCTGCCTCCAGAGCCGACCCGCTTCCTGAGGACCGACATGCGGGATGAGGCCACCATGGTGCAGGAACAGTCAGCGGGTCGAGAACTCTCGGCGGTACTGGACGGCTACTCCTTTCTGGAAGCCCCACGATGGCGCGACGGCCGGCTGTGGGTGTCGGACTTCTACACCGACCAGGTCGTGGCGACCGACGGCCGGGGCCGGATCGAAGTCCTGGCCGAAGTGCCCGGACAGCCCTCCGGCCTGGGGTTCCTCCCCGACGGGCGCGCGCTCATCGTCTCCATGCGCGACCACCGCATCTTGGTGCGTGCGGAGTCAGGCGAGCTGAGTGAGTACGCCAACCTGTCCGGGGCTGTCTCGGGTGTTCTCAACGACATGGTCGTCGACGCGGAAGGGCGTGCCTACGTCGGCAATTTCGGGTTCGACCTCATGAGTGGCGACCCCCTGCGCTACACCACGCTCACCCGGGTGGATCCGGACGGCACCGTCACCACGGTGGCCGAGGACCTGGGCTTCCCCAACGGCATGGTGATCCTGCCCGAAGGCGTGCTCCTCGTCGCCGAGACGTTCGCCGGACGGATCACCGCCTTCGACATCGGCGGCGACGGCGGGCTGGACAACCGGCGCATGTGGGCGCAGTTCGGTGAGAGACCGCAGACCACCGACGTCGAGACGGCGGTCGAGCAGCTCCAGGTCGGCCCGGACGGCATCTGCGCCGATACCGAGGGCGCGATCTGGGTCGCCGACGCCCTGCACGGCCGCGTGATCCGAGTCCGTGAAGGCGGCGAGATCGTCGACGAGATCCAGGCTGGCACCGGGGTCTTCGCCTGCATGCTCGGCGGCGAGGACGGGCGCACCCTGTTCCTGTGCGCGGCACCCTCCTTCGCCGAACACGAGCGCCGGCAGGCCCGCGAAGCCCAACTGCTGGCGGTCCGGGTCGGCGTCCCCCACGGCGGCCTGCCGTAACAGCGGGGCCCGTCGCCGGGTCCCCGCACGGGCGGGGTCCGACGCCCCGCCCCTGTCCGCTGCCGTCCTCGAACACGCGAACTGGAGGGGCCCGTGGAGGTGTCCTGCGCTTTCCCGACCGCCCTCGACTCACCGGACAACATCGCCCTGGCCGAACAGCTGGGCTACGACCGGGCCTGGGTCTACGACACACCCCAGCAGAGCCCGGACGTATGGATGACGCTCGCGCTCGCCGCGGAGCGGACCCAGCAGATCGGGCTCGGCCCCGGCGTGCTGGTGCCCAGCTTGCGCCACCCGATGGTCAACGCCACGGCGACCGCCACCCTCGCCGCGCTCGCCCCGGGGCGTGTCGCGGTGGCCTTCGGAACCGGCTTCACCGGGCGCCGCGCCATGGGCTACCGCGCGATCACCTGGGCTTTCATGGAGTCCTACATCCGCGCCTACCGCGGCCTGCTCCGGGGTGAGACGGTCGAGTGGGAGGGCGCTCGGATGCGGATGCTGCACCCCGACGGGCACGCCCCGGAACGGCCGGTCGACGTGCCGGTCCTGGTCGGCGCGCTCGGCCCCAAAGGGCATGAGGTCGCCAGCGAACTCGGTGACGGGCTGTTCACGACGCTGCAGCAACCGGATTTCATGCGCGAGTTCTCCTGGGTGCCCTACCTGGCGTGGGGCACGGTGCTCGACGAGGGTGAGGCTTCGGACTCCCAGCATGCGCGCGCCGCGGCCGGTCCCGGCTGGGCCCTGGCCTACCACGGTGCCTACGAGTTCGGTGGTCCGGACGCGGTCCGTGACCTTCCCGGTGGCCCGGAATGGCTGGATGCCGTGGAGCGGACGCCCGTCGAAGACCGGCACCTCGCGGTGCACGCGGGCCACTGCGTCGAGCTCAACGGACCGGACCGGGCGGCCTGGGATGCGGGCGGCCACGCGGTGCTGAAGGACGTGACGGTCAGCGGTACCCGCGACGAGGTCCGGCGCCGCCTCGACGACCTCGGGTCCAAGGGTGTCACCGAGATCGTTTTCCAGCCGTCCGGACCCGATATCCGTTCCGAGCTCGAACGGTTCCGCGAGGCAGCCGCTTCCTGAGGCGCTGCCTGCACTGCCGTCGCCGGAGCCCGCCGGGCTCTCCGAGGTTCCGCCCCGGTCGTTGTCCTCCCCCGACAACGACCGGGGCGGACGCGTTCGTGCTGTCCCTGAACGCTGTCAGGTGCTGAGGCGGTGCAGGTGCGCCAGTGTGGCCTCGGTAACGGGGTGTGCCACGCCGAGTTCCGCCAAGTAGGCCTGGGCGGCCTCCATCTCGTGGACACGGCGGCCGGCGTGCTGCCGTGTGCCTTCCACCAGGCGGTCGACCAGGGCCTCACCGCCTTCGCCGAACTCGGCGGCGATCTGGGTGCGCAGGTCGTCGGCGGCCCCGACGGTGCTCGCGGCGTCGAGCGACTCGATGATGAGCGCCGCGAGGCCCTTCATGAACACGCTGCGCAGCATCTTGCGCGCAGCGGCGTCGCCCGCGGTCCCGGAGACCGCTTGGACCGGGGTGCCCAGGGGTGAGAGCGCTGAGGTGAAAGCTTCCGCACCGCTGCCGGCGGCGAGCAGCGGGGTCCGGCTGCCGGCGCGCGGGACCGGGGCCATGACCGCGACGTCGGCGAAGGGCACGTCGGCGTCCGAGGCCACAACAGCGATCGCCTTCTTCTCCCCGGGGGAGAGCGTGTTCAGGTCCGCGTAGACCGCCGGTGCCGACATCAGGGGGAGCGCCTGGGCCGCGACCTTCTCGGCGGCGTCGGGGCCGACGAGGCTGATCACGACGTCAGCGCCGGCGAGCGCCTCCTCGAGCGCGGGGTGCTGCACGATAGGCGGTTCCGACAGTGCGACGAAGGGGTCGAAGCCCCGGACCCGGGCGCCGGCGCCCGCGAGCCCTTCTCCGATCAGCCTTCCGGCCTCACCCAGCCCGACCATGGTGATGACTGTCATCGCGTCCTCGGTGACGAGTGTCCTTCCGATGTGAACAAGATTATTTACAATAATGCACACGAACATGAGCGAAAGGAAGACCATGACCCAGGAGGCAGTAGACCATGGGACGCAGGGGAGCGTCAGCGACGCCGAACGCGTGGCGTCACGGCTTCGGCAGGCCATCGTCGCCGGCGACTTCGCCCCTCGGCAGCGTCTCGTGGAAACCGATCTCATCGAGATGTTCGACGCGAGCCGGGGCGCGGTGCGCGCCGCCTTGGCGACGCTCACGGTAGAAGGCCTCGTGGAGAAGATCCGCAACCGCGGTGCCCGGGTGCGCGCCGTCGACCTGGACGAGGCACTGGAGATCGTGGAGGTGCGCGCCGCACTGGAATCGATGTGCGCGGCCCGCGCCGCCATGCGCGTCGACGAGGTGGGCATGGCGAGACTGCGCTCCATCGGCGAGGTGATGCGCGAAGCAGTGGACGCGAGTGACGGGGAGGCCTATTCACAGGCCAACCGCGACCTGCACCAGGCGGTGCTGGACATCAGCGGCGCCAAGGTGGCGCCCGACGTCGTCCAGCGCTTGCGCGCCCAGAACGTGCGGTACCGCATCCGGCTGGCGTCGCAACCGCACCGCCCGGCCACGTCGTTGCCCGAGCACCTGGAGATCGTGGAGGCGGTCTGCGCGCAGGAGCCGGAGCGCGCCGCGGACGCCATGCGAGCACATCTGGAGAGCGTCTACCAGGCGACGCGGGAGTACTTCGCCGATCGGAAGTAATCGCTCATCGCCCGTGTTCCACCATCACCCCCGAAGAGGAGACCCACTCCTGACCTGATGTTACGTGGGTATTGACGGATGTGACCAAGATCGTTAACAATGTCGCTCACTAGTTCGTTAGCAAAGGGGCGGCATGTTGCATCATCAAGTACCCAGCGCACACGCCCGACAGCTCGTCGAAGGCGCCTACGACATCCACGTGCACATCGCCCCCGATGTGATGAAGCGCAGGGTGAGTGACCTCGAACTCGCCCCGCGCTTCAGGCAGCACGGCCTGTCGGGCTTCGTCCTCAAGTCCCACTACGCACCCACGGCCGAACGCGCCGAGGTGGTCCGAAGCGTCCACCCGGACGTCGACGTCCTCGGCGCCATCACACTCAACGCCTCCGTGGGCGGACTCAACCCCGTCGCGGTCGAGATCGCGGCACGCGGCGGCGCCCAGTTCGTCTGGCTTCCCACCGTGGACAGCGACAACCAGCGCAGCTGCCTCGCGGAAGCCCCAGAGGGCTCCACACCACCCATGTGGGCGCAGATCCAGCAGGACCTGCGGGACACGGGGATCATCAGCCCGACCGTCGACGTGCTCGACGAGGACGGCGCGGTCGGGGCCACCACCCGGCAGGTTCTCGACGTCATCGCCAAGCACGACATGACCCTGGCCACGGGCCACCTGCACGGTGACGAGTCGTCGAAGGTGATCGCGCTCGCCCGCGAACGCGGGGTCCGGCGCATCGTCGTCACCCACCCGGAGTTCACCTCGCAGCGCATCCCCGCGGAGCGCCAGAGGGCCCTCGCCGAACACGGCGCTTATCTCGAGCGCTGTCTGACCACCCCTCTGACCGGCAAGGTGTCTTGGAACGTGTGGCTCGACAACATCCGGTCGGCGGGTCCGGAATTCTCCGTCATCAGCTCCGACCTGGGGCAGCCGTTCAACCCGCCGGTCGAGGACGGCCTCGCCCTAGCCGCCGATGTCCTCCTCGACAACGGATTCTCCGATCAGGAAGTGCGTCTGATGGTGGTGCACAATTCACGTCGGCTCGCGGGAGCGGCCCCCCTGTCCGGCGCCCCTTCGGCCCACCGCGAGGAAGAGGCGGTCTCCGAATGAGCGTCGTACTGGAGGTCGAGCACCTCACCAAGGAGTTCCAACGCGACGATGTGGCCACGGTGGCCCTGCGCGACTTCAGCCTCAGCATCGAGCAGGGAACCTTCGTCACCATCCTGGGCCGCTCCGGTTGCGGCAAGTCCACCATGCTGAACCTGCTCTCCGGCCTCTCCAAGCCCACCGCGGGTCGGGTGCTGCACCGGGGCAGCGCGCACACCGGCCCCACGCCCGACATCGGCTACCTCACCCAGACCGACACGCTCATGCCCTGGCGGAGCGTGCAGCGCAACGTCGAGATGCCCATGGAGATCGCGGGCATCGGCAAGGGCGAGCGCGAGGCGAAGGCGCGCGACCTCGTCGCCAAGGTCGGCCTGGCCGACTTCGCCGACAACTATCCCCGCGAACTCTCCGGCGGCATGCGGCGCCGCGCCAGCCTGGCCCGCATGCTGGCCAACGGCGCCGAGACCATCCTGATGGACGAGCCCTTCGGTGCCCTGGACGCACAGCTGCGCTCCGAGCTCCAGCTGGAGTTGCTGCGGCTGTGGTCGGCGACCGGGCACACCATCGTGTTCGTCACCCACGACATCGAGGAGGCCCTGCTGCTCGGCGACCGCGTCGTCGTACTGGGACCGCTCGGCACCATCCTGTTGGACCAGGAGGTCGACATCGAGCGGCCGCGCGATCCCGACGAAACCAAGGTGCGACCACGGTTCGTGGAGCTGCACGGCACACTGTCCGCCGCGTTGAAGAAGGGAGCGCGGTAATGGCCCCTGGATCGGTTTCCCCCGCTCAGACGAACAACGGCCTGAGTGCGAGCGGCCCCGTCAAGGAGGTCCGCAGGCGCAGTTGGTGGTACCGCCACGGCCGCACCACCACCGTGTGGGGGTTGCGGGTAGGCGTGCTCCTGGGCTTCCTCCTGCTCTGGCACCTGGCCGGCGGGCTGGTCGCCAACCCCATGTTCATCTCCAGCCCGGCTGCGGTGGCCGAGCAACTGCAAGCCTGGATCCTGGACGGCACCCTGAGCACACACACCTGGATCACCATCCAGGAAGTGGTGCTCGGCTACCTGATCGGTTCCGTCACCGGTGCTCTCGCGGGCTTCGTGCTCGCCTCGGCCCGCATCGTCTACGACGTGTTCGAACCGTTCATGATGGCGCTGTACTCCATCCCGAAGGTGGCGCTCGCCCCGCTGTTCATCGTCTGGTTCGGCATCGGGATCGACATGAAGGTCATCCTGGCGGCCGTGAGCGTGTTCTTCCTGGTGTTCCTCAACACCGCCGCCGGTGTCCGCGACGTCGACCGCGGCCTCATCGACGCCGTCCGGCTGATGGGCGGATCGAACAAGGACGTCGCGCTCAAGGTGGTGCTTCCGGCCTCCATGTCCGGCCTCATGACCGGCCTGAAGGTCTCCATCCCGTACGCGCTCATCGGCGCGGTGATCGGTGAACTCGTCGCCTCCAACCGCGGCCTGGGCTACCTCATCAACGATGCCGCCGCGCAGTTCAACACCGCGGGTGTGTTCGCCGCGGTGGTGGTACTGACCGCGCTGGCCATGGTCCTCAACGCCCTCGTGGGCGTCCTGGCCTCCCGGGCCAACCGCTGGAAGCCGCTCGACGCCTAGCTCCGGATCCTGACTGCGGGCTTCTGGTTCCTGGCTTCTGACTCAGGCGTCCCGCGCAGGCCCCAGGCCCTGCCCATGGGAGCAGGCCGGGCCCGCGCCCGCCACACGGGCCCACGCGGTCCACCCCCCCGGCCGGGAGTGCTTACCGGCCGCCCAACCCGATCGAGAGTCACACATCATGAAACTCAGCACACATCTCAGGACGGCGGCCGCGATCGCGGCGACCGCAAGCCTCATCGCCACCTCAGGCTGCGCCGACGGCGCGGCCGACTCCGATCCGGATGTCCTCAACGTGGGCCAGATCAGCGACTCCGTCGCGTTCTTCCCGCTCCACGTCGCCGAAGAGGAAGGCTTCTTCGAGGACGAGGGCGTCGAGATCGGTGAACGGCCCCGGCTGGGTACCGGAGCCAAGCTCGCGGCGGCCCTGACCTCCGGTTCCATTGACGTCGGCGCGGGCGTCCTCACGGACGCCTTCAACCTGGCCGAGAACAACCCCGACACGCAGATCACCGGCTCGCTCGTCACCGAGTACTACGTGGACGTCGTGACGGCCTCGGACTTCGACGGGGCCGACGCGGATGCGCCCCTGGAGGAGAAGGTCCGCTCCCTGGAAGGCAAGGAGATCGGTATCACCGGGCCCGGTTCCGGCACCGAGGCGCTGCTCATCTACCTGTTCGAGCAGGTGGGTCTCGACGCCAAGACCGACGCCACCCTGGTCAACCTGGGTGCCGTCCCGTCATCGGCCATCGGTGCCCTGTCCGGAGGGCAGGTGGACGCCCTGGCCTTCTTCCAGCCGGCCGGTCAGATGGCGGAGGCGGAGGGGGTGGGAGACATCTACATCTCCCCGCAACGCGGCGACGTCCCCGACCTGTCCGGCGCGCTGCACGGCTCCCTGTTCAGCACCAACGAGGTGATCGAGCACAAGGGCGAACAGATCGACGGCTTCAACCGGGCCGTCAACCGGGCGCTGGAGTTCATCGAGTCCGACCCGGAGGCGAGCTCGGAACTGCTCTCGGACTACCTCGACGGCACCGATCCCGAAGCGGTGGAGGCCCTCACGGAGATCCTCCCGCAGGAGTTCGCCACCTCGTCACTCGTGACGGAGAGCGCTTTCGGCGTCGCGGTGGACTTCCACTTGCAGTCCCACCTCATCGACGAGGCGCCCGAGTACGGCGACCTGGTCTGGTCCGAGGTCCAGGAGTAGCAGCCCGTTGGACCGCACGAGGACAGAGATGACACGTTCGAAGACACCACCGGCCCAAGAAGGACGCTCCGGGGCAGCACTCCGCGGGAGCCAGTTGGCGATCCCCTCGGTCCTGATGCGCGGCGGCACCTCCCGCGGACCGTTCTTCAACCGCGCGGACCTGCCCACCGATGACCAGACGCTCGCCCGGGTGCTCCGGGCCGCTCTCGGCTCACCCCATCCGTTGCAGATCGACGGCCTGGGCGGTGGGCATCCGCTGACCGCCAAGGCCGGCATCGTCGGCCCGAGCGATGAACCGGGCGTCGAACTCGAGTTCCGGTTCGCCCAACTGCAACCCCACGACGGCTCAGTGGACATGCGGGCCAACTGCGGCAACCTGCTGGCCGCGGTCGTGCCTTTCGCCATCGAGACCGGGATGGTCGTGCCCGAAGACGACACCACCAGCGTGCGGGTGCGCACTGTCAACACCGGAGCGGTCGCGGAGATCTCCGTGCGTACACCCCTCGAGAACGGTGTGCGGGGCGTCGCCTACGGCGGCGACACCCGTATCGACGGTGTACCCGGCACGTCTGCGCCGGTGACGATCGGGTTCCTCGACACCGCCGGTTCGATCGCCGGTTCCCTGCTGCCGACAGGGAACCCGCGTGACACGGTCGAGGTTCCCGGAACAGGGCCGGTCGAGGTCACCTGCATCGACAACGGGCAACCCCTCGTCATCGTGTCCGCCACGGCACTCGGCGCCACCGGGAAGGAGAGTCCCGCCGAACTCGCCGCGGACTCCGCACTGTGTGCACGGGTCGAGGCGCTGCGCCTGGCCAGCGGCACGCTCATGGGCCTGGGCGACGTCTCGGGCCGCAACTACCCGAAGATGACGCTGGTCTCGCCGCCGCTCCACGGCGGCGCCGTGGCCACGCGCAGTTTCATCCCCCATACCGTCCACGAGTCGATCGGCGTGCTGGCCGCAGTCACCGCAGCCACCGCCTGCGTACTCCCCGGAACGGTCGCGCACGATCTGGCGGAGCTGCCGGTCGGCCACGGCTCCGAAACCACCGTCTCCGTCGAGCATCCAAGCGGTTCCTTCGAGGTCAGGCTCGGCCGGGAGCCCGGAGACAACACCCGCTTCACCCGTTCCGCGCTCGTGCGCACCGCACGCGCGCTCATGGCCGGAGAGCTCTACGTCCCACTGAGCATCTGGAATCCCTGAAGAAGGAAAAGCACTGATGATCATCGACTGTCACGGCCACTTCACCACCGCGCCCGCCGCGCTCGGTGCATGGCGTCAAGCCCAGATCGCCGCACTCGACGGTGGCCCCGGGCCCGGTGAACTCCGCATCGGCGACGACGAGTTGCGCGAGGCGATCGAGAGCAACCAGCTCGTCCTCATGGACCAGCGCGGGATCGACCTGACCGTCTTCTCACCGCGGGCTTCCTTCATGGCCCACCACATCGGTGACTCAGCCACTTCCTCCCAGTGGGCCAGGATCTGCAACGACCTCATCGCCCGCGTGGCGGAACTCTTCCCCGACCGCTTCGCCCCCGCCGCCATGCTCCCGCAGTCCCCGGGCGCGGACCCGGCCGACTGCCTGCCCGAACTCCGGCGCGTTGTGGAAGAGCTCGGGGCGGTGGCGATCAACATCAATCCGGACCCCTCCGGTGGACTGTGGGACTCGCCCCCGCTCACCGACCGTTCGTGGTATCCGCTCTACGAGGCGATGTGCGAGTACGACATCCCCGCGATGGTGCACGTCTCCACCAGCGTCAATCCCGCCTTCCACACCACGGGGGCGCACTACCTCAACGCCGACACGACGGCCTTCATGCAGCTCGTACAAGGCGACCTCTTCGCCGACTTCCCCGACCTGCGCCTGATCATCCCCCACGGCGGAGGGGCGGCGCCCTACCACTGGGGGCGGTTCCGCGGGTTGGCGATGGCCCAGGGCAAGCCCGAGCTGGAGAAGCACGTGCTCGGCAACGTGTACTTCGACACTTGCGTGTACCACCAGCCCGGCATCGACCTGCTGCTGGACGTCGTCCCGCCGGAGAACATCCTGTTCGCCTCGGAGATGATCGGCGCCGTCCGAGACGTCGACCCGCGTACGGGCCACCACTTCGACGACACGGGCCGCTACCTCCTCCGCGCCGACCTGACCGACTCCGCACGCGAAGCGGTCTTGGCGGGCAACGCGCGCCGGGTGTACCCGCGCCTCGACGCCCTATTGAAGAGCCAGGGCCGCTGAGTACCGGCCCGCATCCGTCCACCCACCCACGAGGAGAGTCATGACCGAGCTCGGAGTCGTCCACCGCTCCATCGAACGCGCCGCGCCGGAGGCCGTGGAAGCACTGTCCCGTTTCGGTGTCGCCACGGTTCACGAGGCGCTCGGCCGCACCGGCCTGCTGCGTCCCTACATCCGACCGATCTATCCGCAGGCCAGGCTGTGCGGAACCGCGGTCACCGTGCTTCTGCAGCCCGGCGACAACTGGATGTTCCACGTCGCCGCCGAACAGATCCGGCCCGGTGACGTCGTTGTGGCCGGGTGCACCACGGAGTCCGAAGACGGATTCTTCGGCGAGCTCCTGGCCACCTCCTTCCGGGCCAGGGGTGCGGCGGGGCTGATCATCGACGGCGGTTGCCGCGACGTCGACGAGCTAGCCGAGATGGACTTTCCTGTGTTCAGCCGCGCGATCAGCGCCAAGGGCACCGTGAAGGCGACGCTGGGTTCGGTCAACGTGCCGGTCACCGTGGCCAATGCCCAGATCTCCCCCGGCGACGTCGTCGTCGCCGACGCCGACGGGGTCGTGGTGGTACCCCGCGAGTCCGCACCGCAGGTAGCCGAGGCGGCTCGACGCCGTGAGGAGAACGAGGAGTCCAAGCGGGCCCGGTTCCGCGACGGCGAACTGGGGCTGGACCTCTACGGCATGCGCGAGAAGCTGGCCACGGCGGGCCTGCGCTACCTCGACTGATCATCGCGGCAGCTTAGGGAGGTGTCGACGGCATCCACGAGGCGGTGGATGCCGTCGGCATTTCGGGCCGCACTACTCGCCCCGGACCGGACGCGCTCGCAGCCCTAGCACTGGAAGACGCTCTATGTACGCCGTTGACGAGCGCGATAGGCGCGGACCCGGCTTCGGTTGAGACAGGTTGGGGAGCAGTACCGTCGGCTGCCCCTTCCGGAAGTACGGACGAAGACGTCGACGCAGTCGTCCCCGGCGCAGGTCCCGCTCGCCTCCCATCCGTGGGACACCACGCTTTCGATCAGAGTGACCACGCATCGGGCGAGCTCCCCGCTGGAGCCGACCCACGCCAGCGTTCCGTCGGCGCGGATGCGGGGTGCGAGTCCGACGGTTCCGGCGAGGTCGTTCAACCGCCGGGCGCGCTGCGTATCGCCGTCCGTACCGAAGACGGGCCACAGCCGCTCAGCGACAGCCTTCGCCGCCCTGGCGTGCGCGGACGTCATCGACAGCGCGGCAACGGTCATCTGACCCGAGGCGCGGCGTTCTGGGGGGCTCTTGGCGGCGGTGCCCGGTCGCCTCGAAGGCAGCCGCGATCCGCAGGAGGCGAGCATCGTCGTAGGCGCGCCCGGCGAAAGTCAGCCCCACGGGCATGCCGGTGTCGGGCATCGTGCCCATCGGCACCGTCACGGTGGGGATGCCCAGGTGGCGCCAGACGAGGTTGCCGTTGGCGACCCACACGCCGTTGCGCCAGGCGATGTCGGCGGAGTCGGGGTTCACGTCAGCGTCGGCCGGGGCGACGTCGGCTACCGCTGGGAAGGCGATCGCGTCCAGGCCCAGGCGGTCCAGCCAGTCCTCGAAGTCCACCCTCCGGGTGCGCTCCAACCCTCGGAGCCCCTCCTCCAGGTGCGGGATCTCGGTGAAGGAGGAGATCCCCGTGCGGCGCACGAACTCCGGGTAGGCGGCGATGTCGTCGTCGAACCCGTCGTAGCGGTCCGGAAGGGCGTTCGGGTCGTGCGGGAAGACGCGCTCGCCGTCGACCTGCCCCAGATCGTCCAGGAGCGGATCGCCGTTGGCGCGCAGGAAGTCCTGCCAGGCCCAGGCGGACAGGTCCAACAGCTCGCGGTCCAGGTAGTCCCGGCTCACCAGCCCGCGGGTCCTGATCGTGGGCGCCCCCGGACGGTCCCCCTCGTAGTTGCTCACCACGGGAAGGTCGGCCTCTTGCACCAGGACGCCGGAGGCCTCCAAGTCGGCCCGGGCCGCCTCCCACAACCGCAACACGCTGGGCCGGGTGGCCACCGGCTGTCCGGTCGGCCCGCCGATACCGGGGGCGGCCGCGGTTCCGGCTTCGGAATCCTGGCCGGTGTAGAGCCGCGGCGCACCGATCCGGAGCCCGTCAAGGGCCCGCCGACCGGCGTCCGCGTCGGCCACACCCAGGTCGGCGAAGGTTTCGGGCCGTACCGTCGAGGCCGCCGGGACCTCGATCCACGGCTGGCTGCGCCAGAAGTCCCCGCGCGGCTCGGCGTCGTCGGCGACGATGACCTCCAGCAGCTCGAACATGTCGGCCATGGTGCGGGTATGGGGCACCACGACGTCCATCGTGGGCACGAGCGGCCAGTTGCCCCGGATGGAGATCACCCCCCATGACGGTGTGTAGGCGCACAGCGCGTTGTTGGAGGCGGGGGCGCGCCCGGAGGACCAGGTCTCCTCCGCCAGTCCGAAGGCGGCGAAGCTGGCTGCCGTGGCCGTTCCCGAGCCGTTGGAGGATCCCGAGGCGAAGGCCGAGGTCAGGTAAGCACCGTTGTAGGGGCTCTCGGCACGCCCGTACACGCCGCGCTGCATGCCGCCGTTGGCCATGGGCGGCATGTTGGTCAGGCCGATCAGCACCGCGCCGTTCTCCCGCAGGCGCTGCACCGTGAACGAGTCGCGCTGGGCGGCGAGGTGTTCGAAAGCCGGTGATCCGGCCGCGACCGTCAGCCCGCGGGACTGGTAGCTGTTCTTGGCGGTGTAGGGGATCCCGTCGAGAGGGCCCAGGGTCTGCCCGCGCGCCCGGCGCTCGTCGGAGGCCCGGGCCTCGGCGACGGCGTAGGGGTTCATCACCACCACTGCGTTGAGCGCGATCCCGCCGTGGTCGTAGGCCTCGATGCGCGCCAGGTAGGCCCGCACCAGATCCTCGCTGGTCACACGGCCCTGCTCGAGGTCCACGCGCAGTTGCGGGATCGTGGCCTCGACGACGTCGTAGGGCTCGGTCACTGGGACCTCCCCTTCAAGCGCGGAGCCGGCTGCTGCTGGGTGATGCAGTGGATGCCGCCGCCGAAGCGGAAGATGTCACGGGCGTCGACCTGTTCGATGCGCCGCCCGGGGTAGGCCTCAGCCAGGATCCGTGCGGCGGCGTCGTCCCGCGGGTCGTCGAAGGCGCACAGCACCACGACCCCGTTGGCGACGTAGTGGTTGATGTACGACCAGTCGACGAACTCGCCGTCGTCGTCGGTCAGGGTCTCGGGGGCCGGGACGTCGACGATGCGCAGCGGCTTGCCGTCGGCGTCGACGGCGCCCTCCAGGACCCGGCGCAGGTCCTGCGTGACCAGGTGGTCGGGGTGGCGGGCGTCGTCCTGGCGGTGCAGCAGCACGGTGCCGGACTCGGTGAAGGCCGCCACGATGTCGACGTGCCCGCGGGTGCCGAGCTCGTCGTAGTCGCGGGTGAGGCCCCTGGGCAGCCAGACGGCGTGCCTGGTGCCCAGTTTGGCGTGGATCTCCGTCTCGACGTCGCCCTTGTCCAGCCCCGGGTTGCGGCCCGCGTCCAGCTGAACGGTATCGGTGAGCAGCACCGTGCCGAAGGCGTCGACGTGGATGCCGCCGCCTTCGTTGACCAGGGTGCTGGGGATCCGGAGCACCCCGGCGACCTCCGCCATCCTGCCGCCCAGGAGCCGGTCGGACTCCCAGTCCGCCCACTGCTGGGCGCCCCAGCCGTTGAAGACCCAGTCGACCCCGTGGACCCGGCCCTGCGCGTCGTGGACGAAGGTCAGCCCGGAATCGCGCATCCAGGCGTCGTCCAGGGGCAGGACCGCCGTGTCGATCTCCGGACCGATCAGGGCCGCGGCCTCGTCGGTGTCGTCGGGGGCGACCACCACCGTCACCGGTTCGTACCGCGCGACCGTGCGGGCCACCTCGGCCCAGGCCGCGCGCGCACGCCCCAGGGACCGGCCCCCGCGCGGGCCGAAGGTGTCGTTGGGCGGCGGGAAGGCCATCCAGGTGCGCTCGTGCGGCGCCCATTCCGGCGGCATCACCGTGGGACCGTCGGCGGGACTGTGAGCGATCATGTCAATCCTTGTCGTGGAACAGGGCGCTGGAACCGGACGGCGGGTCAGCTCTGCGTGGAGTATTCGGTGGTCGCGAACCTGCGCCGGAAGAACTCCGGGCTGCGCAGGTACTGGACGGCCATGGCCACGCCCCCCAGGGCGAAGATGGCGACACCCAGGACGAACACCAGCCCGACCCCGCCGATCTGCGATCCGGAGCCGTAGGCGGGGTCCATCGAGTCCCAGGCGGTTTGGAAGAAGAAGACGAGCAGCAGGAGCCCACCGAGCAAGGGTGCCACCAGCTTGGTGACCAGGCCGCGCAGCGACGCGGTGGCCTCGTGCCGGAAGTACCAGACGCAGGCGATGGCGGTCACGCCGTAGTAGAAGCAGACCATCATGCCGAGCGTGGTGATGGTGTCCCAGAGGACGTTCTCGGAGAGCACCCGCATGACCGTGTAGAAGACCGAGGCGATGACCACCGCCACGACCGTCGCGTACCCGGGGGTCTTGTGCACCGGGCTGACCCGCGCGTACTTGGGCGAGAGCGCCCCGTAGTGGCCCATCGCGAGCATCGTGCGCGCCGGTGAGATCATCGTGGACTGCAGCGAGGAGGCCGAAGAGGACAGCACGGCCAGGGACATCAGGACGGCGAAGGGACCCATGACCGGTCCGGCCAGCGCCGCGAAGACGTTCTCCTGGATGTCGGGGTTGCCCAGACCGAACTCCCCGGTGCCCACGCCCGCGAAGGAGAGCGTGGCCACCGTGACCGCGGTGTAGAGGGCGACGATCACGAGGATGGTGGCGATGGCGGCCTTGCCCGGGGTGGTCGTGGTGCCGCGGCTCTCCTCGTTCATCGTCACGACCACGTCCCAGCCCCAGTAGATGAAGACCGAGAGGGCCACACCCGCGGCGAACGCGGAGAAGGACTCGACGCCGAGCGGGTTGAACCACTCCAGCCGCACGGGCGTGGCGTCGAAGGCCCCACCTGCGCCGACACGGACGAACGCGGCGATCGAGAACCACAGCAGCACCGCGAGCTGGAACGCGACCAGGATGTACTGGAAGGTCTTGGTGGCCTCCAGCCCTCGGTAGGAGATCCAGGCCGCGGCTGCCATGAAGGCCAGGCAGGTCAGGACGTTGACCGGCACGTTGCGGGTCAGGTCGGCGATCCACCCCTGACCTGTCAGCTGTGCGATCGCCAGGTAGAAGAAGTCGACGGCGATCCCGGCGAGGTTGGACAGCACCAGGATGGTCGCGGCCAGCAGGCACCAGCTGGCCATCCACCCGATCCAGGGGCCGAAGGCCCTGGAGGCCCAGGTGAAGGTGGTGCCCGAGTCCGGCATGGCCTTGTTGAGCTGGCGGTAGCCGATCGCCACCAGCAGCATCGGCACGAATCCGACCAGCAGGATCGCGGGGAGGTGCTCACCTACCGCGGAGGCCGTCGGCCCCAGCGCCCCCGAGAGGGTGTAGGCCGGGGCGATGGTGGAGACACCGATGACCAGGCCTCCGAGGAGCCCGATCGCCCCTTTGCTGAGGCCTTTCCAGTGTGTTGGGGCGTCGGCCCCCGCCTCCGCGCTCCGTGCGGTGGTGTCCGTCATGAGTTCTCCCTGTGGTCGCCGGGATGGGTTTCGGCGCCGGGGGCGCGGCGCCGCGGGAACCGGTGAGCGGCGCGGGCTTCGCGGTGCGCTCACCAGGGGGTGGGGTTCGTGCGCTACGGCGCCGCCCCTGTGTGCCTAGGGAGCCCCGAGGATCTCCTCGGCCGTGCGCCGCCCCTGGCGCAGGGCGCCGTCGACGTGCTGGTATCCCTCAGCCGCCAGGTCGGAGCAGGCCCAGCGGACGGGTCCCACGGGTGTGCGCTGGTCGGCCCCGTAGCGGTGCAGGCCGCCGAGGTCGTAGCTGGCCGCGTAGGCCCCGCGGGTCCACTCCTCGGAGGCGAAGTCCGACTCGAAGTAGACGAGCGGCTCGAGCACCTCGTCACCCAGGTAGTTGGCCATGGAGCGCAGGATGGCGGCGCGGCGCTCCCCGGCGGGTTTGCGCAGGAGGTGGTCGGCGGACTCGTCGGAGACGAAGGCGACCAGGGTTCCGCGCGTGTCCGCGTGGTTGGTGTTGTCGTAGACCTCCTGGCACAGCTCCTTGGCGCCGAAGCCGGTGCCGGAGAGGCCCTTGTCCCGCCAGAACGGGCGCTCGTACACCGCGTGGACCTTGATGACCAGGCCCATCGACGTGTGCTGGTGCATCTGCTGCTGCAGCCACGGGAGCGCGGGCTCGAAGGAGATGCGCGAGTACAGGTTGGGCGGTACGGCCACGATCACGTGGCGGGCCCGTACGGTGACGCGGTCGGACCAGACGGTGGCCGGGCCCGTGGTCCGTGCACCCTGCGAGGAGGCCTCGTCGTCGCTCCAGCGGATGGTCCGGACCGGGCTCTCGAGGAAGACCGTTCCCTCTTGGAGGGCGTCGGCCATCGTCTCCGAGACCGACTGCATGCCCCCGACGACGCGGCGGTCGAGGATGAAGTCCTCATCCACGAGGTTGGAGAAGGAGCCGGCCGAGGCGGCCATGAGAACGGCCTGCAGCACCGAGAACGAGTGGGAGGGCTTGGTCAGCATGCCCCCGGCCATGAAGATGCTGATGTTCTCCCGGGCGGCCTCGTCGTCGGTCTGGCGGCGCAACCACTCGGTGAAGGAGAGGGTGTCCAGTTCGCGGGCGCGCGGGTGGTCCCAGGGGCGCTCGACGCCGATGTCGGCGACCAGCTTGTCCAGGGTCGCGATGACGCGCTCCATCTCCGCCTCGGTCGCCTCTCCGGCGGGGAACATGTCCCCGGTGTACTCGTGGCGGGAGCCGTCCGCGGCGAGGTAGACGCTGGATCCCTCGCGGTGGCGCGGGTAGGTGCTCATGCCCAGCTCGTCGAGCAGGCCGAGGAGTTCGGTCTGGTCGGGCGAGACCCACTGTCCGCCGATCTCCAGGAAGGCGCCGTCGATCTCCCGGGACCAGGTGCGACCACCCACGCGGTCGCGGGCCTCCAGGACGGCGACGGACCGCCCGGCGGCCTGGAGGGTGCGGGCGGCCATCAGCCCGGCGGGGCCGGCGCCCACGATCACGACATCGCGGTCGAGCGTCTCGGCGCTGCCGATGACGTGTGTGCCACTCATGGGTGTGCTCCTTCGAACATCAAAATGAACTACATTCATTAATAGGGACAACGGGCCCGCTGTCAAGTAGCTCACCCCCGCCTCAGAGGCGACAGCGAGGCTGGTCAGCGGGCTGAACGCCCGCCACTGCGGCGATTCGGCACCCTCGCAACACGCCTACAATCAAGGCGGGGTCGCGTCGACGCCCCGCCGGGTGGACAACAGGAAGTAGGCGTCAGTGAGCCAGCAACCGCGCAGCGCACGGGGCCGGGGCAGACCCTCCTCGCCGGTCCTGTCCCGTGAACGCGTCGCACAGGCCGCGATCCGGATCGTGACCGACCAGGGCTACCGCCACCTGACCATGGCCTCGCTCGCCCGCGAACTCGGGGTCGCCGCCTCCGCCCTGTACAACCACGTCTCCGCCAAGCGCGACGTGCTGGTCCTGCTCCAGGACCGGATCAACGAGCAGATCGACTGCTCCGCGTTCGCCACAGAGCCCTGGGACCGTGCGCTGCGGCACTGGGCGCTCTCCTACCGGCAGTGCTTCATGCAGCACACCGCGCTCATCCCGGTCATGGCGGTGCTGCCCGTCGCCGACTCCCCCCAGACGCTGCGCATGTACGAACGCGTCACCTGCGCCCTGCGCGACGCGGGGATCACCGGTGCCGACGCCGTGGACATCATCGTCGGCGTCGAGGCGCTCGTGTTCGGCGCCGCCTACGACGCCTCCGCACCCACCGACATCTTCGACCCGGGCGGCCTCGAGGAGTTGGCGCCGACCTTCACCCGGTTCGCCGCGCAGCGGCCGTCCGACCCCCGCGCGGCCGCCGACCGGGCCTTCGAGCTTGCGATCGACGCCCTGATCGACGGCCTGCGGCACAAGTACTCCGAGACCGACGACCGGGACTGACCTGGACCGTCGGCTCGGACCGGTCCGGGGCCGTCCGCAGGGATCCCGGTGGACGGCCCCGGACCGGTCACACCTCCAGCGCGTGCATGACGTGCTTGACCCGGGTGTACTCCTCCACCGAGTACAGCGACAGGTCCTTGCCGTACCCGGACGACTTGAAGCCGCCGTGCGGCATCTCCGCGGCGAGCAGCACGTGCGTGTTCACCCAGACGCAGCCGAAGTCGAGGGCGCGCGTCAGGCGCATGGCCGCGCCGTGGTCGGCGGTCCACACGCTGGAGGCCAGCGCGTAGTCCACGTCGTTGGCCAGGGCAACGGCCTCCTTCTCCGAGGCGAAGGTCTGCACCGTCAGGACCGGCCCGAAGGTCTCCTCCTGCACCAGCTCGTCGTCCTGGCGGACGCCGCTGACCACCGTCGGCTCGAGGAAGAAGCCCCGTGCGCCGTCGACCGGCTTGCCGCCGGCCACCACGGTGGCATGCTCGGGCAGCCGGTCGAGCTTGTCGGTGACTGACGCGAAGTGGCGCGCGTTGTTCAACGGACCGAAGTCGTTCTCGGACTCGTTGGAGCTACCGGTACGCGTCTGCCGGGCCGCCTCGGCGAGCAGCTCCACGAACCGGTCGTGTGCGCTCTCCTCGACGAGCACCCGGGTGACGGCGGTGCAGTCCTGCCCGGCGTTGAAGGTCCCGAACTCGACCAGTGCCTTGGCGGTCGCGGGAAGGTCGGCGTCGGCGAACACCACGGCGGGCGCCTTGCCGCCGAGCTCCAGGTGGCCGCGCTTGAGCCCCTTGGCCGCGGAGGCGGCCACCTGCTGGCCCGCACGAACCGAACCGGTGAGCGAGACCATGGCCGGCTCGGGGTGCTCCACCATGAGCGCCCCGGTAGTCGCGTCGCCCAGGACCACGTTGAACACGCCCGCGGGGAAGATCTCCCCGATGAGCCGCGCCAGTACCAGCGTCGACTCGGGCGTCGTGTCCGAAGGCTTGAGCACGATGCAGTTGCCCGCGGCCAGGGCCGGGCCGATCTTCCACACTGCCATGAGCAGCGGGTAGTTCCACGGGGTCACCTGCGCCACGACACCGACCGGTTCGCGGCGGATGTAGGAGGTGTGGCCCTCCATGTACTCGGCCGCCGCACGTCCCTCGAGCGTGCGGGCGGCGCCGGCGAAGAAGCGCAGGTGGTCCACGCCCATGCCGATCTCCTCCTGGGAGATCATCCAGCGCGGCTGACCGGTGTTGCGGTGCTGGGCCTCGACGATGTCGTCGGCGTGCGTCTCCACCGCGTCCGCGAGTTTGAGCAGCAGGCGTTGCCGCTCGGACGGGGTGACGTCCTTCCACGTGTCGAAGGCGTCGCGCGCCGCGGTGAAGGCGGCGTCGACGTCAACCTGGTCGGAGATCGGCGACACCGCGACGGTGCTCCCCTCCGAGGGGTTGACGACGTCGATGCTCCCCTGCCCGTGGGCGTCGACGAACGCACCGTTGACGAAGTTCCGGAGGCGGCTGCCCATGAGGTCTCCTCGGCCACATAGATAAAATGATCTTCGTTCATTTTATGGGGACACGAGGTGATGGGCAACACACACCACCCCGTGTCCCCGCCCCGCGCCCCGCCGGAACCGCCCAGCCGGCGGGGCCCTCGATCTCAACGGTCTAGCGGAAATCCCCCGCGTGGTCGCGGGCCCACTGGGTGAAGGAACGCCGCGAACGGCCGACGAGCCTCTCGAAGTCGGCGCTGTCCGGGACCGCCCCGCCACCGGTCACCGACGCGCCCTGCAGGTCGAGCAACCAGTCGATGACCTCGTGGTCCACGCCCAGTTCCGGGTCGTACCACTCCTCATGGGCCTGCTCAGGGGTGAGCTCCACGAAGCGGACCTCCTCCCCGACCGCTTCGCCGATGATCCGCACCTGTTCGGCCACCGTCAGCTCGTCGGGCCCGCCGAAGGTGCAGGTCTGCCCGGCGTGCCCGCCACCCAGCAGGGCGGCTACCGCCGCATCGGCGATGTCGGCCTCGTGGGTGGGACGGCTCACCGCCGCGGGGAAGGGCCGCCGCACCTCCCGGCGCTCGCGCACCTCGGGTGCGTGGTCGAGCCAGTTGGCCGCGAACTCGCCGGGGCGCAGGAGCGTCCACTCGAGCGCGGATTCCCGGACCGCGCGCTCCACCGGGCGGTAGCCCTCGTCCTCACCGTCCTCGTCCGCCAGCGCACCGGACAGGACCGCGACCCGCTCGACCCCGCACCGTTCCGCCAGCGCTACGACCGCCCGCGCGGTCTCGGGGACCGGGAAAAGGTACAGGCGGTCGGCACCCTCCAAGGCGGGCGCCAGCGAAGCGGGGTCTTCAAGGTCCCCCTCGAACACCCGCACCGCCTCCGGCAGGTCGGCGTCCCGGGGACGCCGCGTCAGCGCGCGCACCCGTGCCCCGGCCCGCAGCAGCCCGGAGACCACACCCCGGCCCACGCGCCCGGTAGCACCGGTCACCAGTACCGTTACGTCGTCTTCTGTCACCGCGTCCTCCCACTGACGTCCGTTACCGTGGTCCGCTGCCGGGGTCACCGGAAGTCCTCAGCGTGGTCGCGGGCCCACTGAGCGAAGGAGCGCGGCGCGCGCCCGGTGAGGCGTTCGTAGGTGTCGCTGGCGGGGACCGGCCCGGGCCCCGCCACCGAGGCCGCGAGTTGGTCCAGCAGCCAGTCGATGAACGCGTGGTCCACCCCCTGCTCCGGGTCGTACCACTCGTCGCGGGCCTGTTCGGGGGTGAGCTCCACGAACGCGACCTCCCTGCCGATCGCGTCACTGATCGCGTGGACCTGATCGATCTGGTTCACCTTGCGCGGCCCGGTGAGCGTGGGCGAGGTGTGGAGGTGGTCGTCGGTGAGCAGCGCAGCCACGGCCACCTCCGCCACATCGGCCTCGTGCACCAGGGCGCTCCCGGCGTGCGGGTAGGGCCCGCGCACCGTACCGGTGGTGCGCACCGATTCCGCCCAGTCGATCCCGGCAGCGAGCAGGCCCGGTCGGATGTGCGTCCACTCAGCGCCGCTGGCCTCCACCGCCGACTCGATCGCGCGGTGGCCTTCACGCTCCTCGGCGAGGTGCCGCCGCAGGGGTGAAAGGGAGGCGTCCTCGGGGTCCCCCTGGTAGTCGAAGCCGGCCGCCGCTGACGAGTGGACCACGAACCTGCGCACGCCCGCCCTGACCGCCGTGTCGATGAACCCGGGGCCGACAACGGGTGCCGGGTCCACGAACGGGAACAGGTACACCCGCTCGACCCCGTCGAGCACGGCGGGCCAGGTCTCAGGCCGCTCGAAGTCGCCGTGGACCGCCTCGACCCCCGCGGGTAGCCGGGCGGCCGCCGCCCGCGGGTCGCGGGTCATGGCGCGCACGCGCTGCCCCGCCCCCACCAGCCCTTCGACGACCACTTTTCCGATGTTTCCGGTCGCTCCGGTGACCAATATCGTCACGTAGACTCCCTCGCGGTTACCCGATGCGGGTTGCTGAGGAACCGCCGTGCCCGTGCCCGCGTTCACGGCGGTTCCGCTTTCCCGAGGAAGATAGACCGGATTCCGCCCGCGCGCACATGGGATGACATACAGGCTGGTCAGGTGGGTCAGGTGGGTCAGGTGGGTCAGGTGGGTTAAGTGGATCAGGTGGATCTGGTGGATCTGGTGGATCTGGTGGATCAGGCTGGTTAGAGCGCGCACCGAATGAGTCGAGTCGGCATCTGCACTGAGGGGTTCCCTGCTGGCATGGGAATTCCTACCGGTCCAGGAATTCCTACCGGCCTAGGGGCCCCCACCGATCCAGGAATCCCCTTTCCCGCCGCTCGATTGTGGCCGTCTCCGCTGCGCGCGTCAAGGTCGTCGCCATCGAGCGCTTCGCGCGTCATTGGCGCTCCACCTTGACCCGCTTCGCTGCGACGGCGGGTTGGCGGCTATCGGGAAAGGGGGACGGGTGGTCGAGGTCCGAGCCATTCCGGGCTTCGCCCGAAAAACTGATTCTGTCGGCCTGACGGCCGGTACCTGCCACTGCGCCGGAGCGTCGACGGATCGGGTGTCGCGGCTGGTCAATGCGCGCGTCGAAAACCCCGATGATCTTGCCCCTGTCTCCACCCTCGGCCGTCGAGAGTGGAGACAGGGGCAAGATCATTCCCATTCGGGCCCACATTTGTCCGATTTGCCCAAGAATACAGGAAGGGGGGCAGGGGCCCCTTTCCTGGAAGGGTTCTTTCCGGGGGAAGAAAAGGCGGGCTAGTGTGGCCGGGTAAGTGTTTTATCACCCCCAGGGTAGGTCCTTTCTGGGTCTTTCTTGATATCCTTAGGGTATGACTTCTTCTTTCGGGCAGTGCGGGAACACGGCGGGCAATACGCCCGCCGTGGACGCCATGCGTGCTGCCCGGGGAAAGATCACCTCGGAAATGGCGGAAGTGCCTCCGACCACGGCTGTTTCAAAGTCGGGGGCGGGTGATACCAGCGCTGGTCACAGCCCCGTAGCGATCCCAGGGAACCCCTCACACACAACAACGGAGCCCGCTAGAAGATCAGGGACTTCCACATCTCTGACTTCCAAGGGACTCCGTTGCGCCCCCAGTCTGCCATGCCCGCCGCTTCCTCCATCGGCCTTGTCGGCAAGCTCGCCCATCTGGACGATCCCCGCTCGCCGCGGGGCCGCCGCCACAGCCTGGCCAGTGTTGTGCTGTGCGCCCTGTGCGCGATGGTGGCCGGCGCCCGCTGCCTGCGGGCGATCGGCCAGTGGGCCGACGCCGCACCCCAGCACACCCTGGTCCGGCTGGGCTGCCGGATCACCTGCCCCGCCCTCGGAGCACGCACCGCCCCGTCCCCGGCGACCATCCGCCGGGTCCTGCTCGCCCTGGCCCCCGATGCCCTGACCGCGCTGACCAGCCCCGAAGCCCTCCAGGTCGTGGCCGTGGACGGCAAAACCCTGCGCGGATCGGCCACCGGTTCAAGCGCGGCGGTGCACCTGCTCGCGGCCCTGACCCCGAACCGGCACCTGGTCGCCCAGGTGCGGGTCCCGCCGGGCACCAGCGAGATCGACGCCCTGGCCGTGTTGTTGGAGGGCGTGGACCTGGACGGCGTGGTCCTCACCGCCGACGCCCTGCACACTCAGACCGACACCGCCTCATACGTGGTGGAGGACCTGCACGCCGACTACGTGCTGACCGTCAAACGCAACCAGAAGACGTTGTTCGCCCAGGTCAAAGCGCTTCCCTGGGCTCAAGCCCCCACGTTGGGCACCACCCGCGAACGCGGCCACGGGCGAGCTGAGACCCGCACCGTCAAGGCCATGGACCTGGCCGGGCGAACAGGCTTTCCACACGCGGTCCAGGCCGTGCGGGTGCGCCGCTATGTCAGGGATCTACGCACAGGGAAGGTGTCGTGGACCTGCGCTTATGCGGTGACCTCGCTGGAGGTGGGGCAGGCCGGTGCAGCCCGGGTCGGTGCTCTGGTGCGCGGACACTGGAATATCGAGGTGCGCCATGAGGCGCTTGGTTACCGGATGGAGGTGAAAGACCCCATCGCCCGGCCGTCGCAGCGGCCGGGCAGAAGCTGAGGGCAGCCACCGCGCCGCTGGAAGCGTAGACGTGGTGGTGGCAAGCGGCCCTGACACCGTCGGGACGTGCGGGAACTACCAGACCGTGCGGGCCCGGCCAGCGAGCCACGAAGGGATACACAAGGAACCGGTGCTTGACGCCTCGTTAGCCAGAACCGCTCTCAAACCTGGTGGATATGGGGCGGGACAGCGGTGCGGGCCGGGCTGTTTCGATAAGCAGGCTCCCGTCCGTGGCGGTCTCCAACCGTGCCGGACTGGTCGCCCCGCGAGTCTGCGGGTGGGGCGACGACCGCCGGGGTATAGCCGGATCCCTCCCGTGGCAACCGGAGCGAAGTGAACATGGGAACCGTGTGGGGCCTGCCCGCACCTATCGCCGCAACCAGCGGCCAGGTGGGCAGACGCGCTGTCCGTTGTCGGGCCCCACACGGGGCGGAGCGGCCGTAGTACTCCGAGGACGGTAACGCCGTCCACATGGGGAAGGGCCGCAGCGAGTCATCGCAGCAAGGAGAGGAAATGTCAGGAGCCACGCCGGTGAACACCGGCGTTCCGTTCGATGCCGCTACGGCGGCCTCGCGGGTACTGGGGATTCAGTCCAAGCTGCACGATCGGGCGGCGGCCGACCCAGGCCGTGTGTTCGATGATCTGTTCAACCTTGTGGCCGATCCGGCGTTCCTGCTCCAAGCATGGCGCCGGGTACGGGACAACGCGGGGGCACGTACCGCTGGGATCGACGGGTGGACCGGTCCGGAAATCGAGAACTCCGCCGGCGGTGTCGCCGGGTTCTTGTCCCGGATCCGCGAAGATCTGAAGGCCCGCACGTTCACCCCGCTGCCCGTGGCTGAACGGCTGATCCCCAAGTCCGGGGGAAAGCTACGACGCCTGGGCATCCCCACGGCCCGTGACCGGGTCGTGCAGGCCGCGCTCAAGCTCGTGCTGGAACCGATCTTCGAAACCGGGTTCAGCTCATCGAGCTATGGGTTTCGGCCCAAACGACGCGCGCAGGACGCGATCGAGGACATCAGGCACCACACCCGTATGGGATACGAGTGGGTGCTGGAGACCGACATCGCGAACTGCTTCGACGAGATCTCGCACACCGCTCTGATGGACAGGGTGCGCAGGCGGATCTCCGACAAGCGGGTCCTTGCACTGGTCAAGGCGTTCCTGCACGCAGGGATCCTAACCGGTGAGGGGCTCGTGCGTGAGACACCGGCGGGCACGCCACAAGGCGGGATCTTGTCACCACTGCTCGCCAATATCGCTCTGAGCGTGATCGACGAGCACTTCGACGCGAAGTGGAACACGCATGTGAACGAGTATGCCCGGCGCCGTCACCGTAAACAGGGAGGGGCGACCTACCGGCTGGTGAGGTACGCCGACGACCTGGTCGTGGTGGTGTTCGGTACTCGCGAGCATGCCCAAGCACTGCGCGTGGAAGTGGCAGACGTGGCCGCGAAGATCGGGCTACGCCTCGCGGAAGACAAGACCCACACCGTCCATATCGACGACGGGTTCGACTTCCTCGGGTTCCGTATCCAACGGCATACCCAGTGGGGAACTGACCGTCGCCGGATCTACTCCTACCCCTCGGACAAGGCCGTCAAGTCGGTGAGGTCCAAGGTCAAGGCGTTGACAGGACGGCAGACCATGAACATGGAGCCTCGCAAGATCTTCATCCGGCTGGGGCTGCTCTTGCGGGGCTGGACCACGTACTTCCGGCACGGGGCCTCCAAGATCGCCTTCAGCGATCTGGAGCACTACGTGTGGCACCGTGTCTGGAAGTGGCTGCGACGTCGACATCGTCGCAAGAACTGGAGGTGGATCGCCCGCACCTACGGCACGCCCCACAACCAGTGGGGCTTTGCTGCCGAGGGTGTGGAGTTGTTCAACCCCGCCAAGGTATCCATCATCCGGTACCGGTATCGGGGTAAAGCGATCCCGACCCCGTGGACCATCCGGCCAGGGGTAGTCCCTTCCGCCTGAGGGACTCGTGGAGAGCCCGGTGCCGGGAAACTGGCACGCCGGGTTCGGGCGAGCGGTCAGGGGAAACGACCAGCCGAAATGTTGGAGCCGCACCCCTGGCCGACTCGCACGCCTGGCACCACGTCAAGGACGTGTCGTTGGGCGAGGACGCCTGCAAGGTCCGCTCCGGGCTCGCACCCGACAATCTGGCCGCGCTGCGAGCTATCGCCCTGATGTTCTTGAGCCGCCTGGGGCAGGACACCGTGCCCGACGCGATCCGGTGGGTGTCGTATGAGGCCTTCACCCGCCCGCTGGACGTGATCGGTCTTCGCTGACCAGCGCGAACATCACCGCTCACCGAGAATGAAACAGCCCTGACGCACCGCAGGCGGAAAGTAGGTTCCCGAGGACATCCGATTCCAGATCTTATAGAGATTATTCTTCAGATCCTTCTCGAACTCCTCGATGGATACCCCGTCCACCCCGTGCGTCCCGTGGTTAGCCTTGACTTTCTGGCAGGCCTCCCAGACCGCATGCTTGGAAATATCGAACGGTTTTCCTGATGATGTCAACTCGCCCATACGATTCCTCCCCGAAAATTCCTGGTTGATCGCATGCACTCGTCACGAGCGATCCGGCCCCTT